>NZ_BAAAYN010000002.1:64380-202436 GCF_039536245.1 Cryptosporangium minutisporangium
GCCCGACGAGCGGGCCGCGGCGGCGCAGGCCGCGGAGAGCAGTGCCCACGCGCGGGCGGAGGCGGCCGAGCGGGACGCCGAGGCCCACCGGACGGCGGCGGCCGACGCCGAGCGCCGCGCCGCGCTCGCCGAGGAGCGCACCGGCCACGCCGAACAGGCGCTGGCCATGCTGCGGGATCAGCTCGACCGGCTGCGCACCGATGTGGACGCTGCGGTCGCCCGCGCCGACGCCGCGACGGCCGCCGAGCGCGACGCCGAGCGCCGTGCCACCCGCGCCGACGCCGACCGCGCCCTCGCCGAACAGGCCCGGTCGGCCACCGAGGCTGCCCGCGCCACCGCTGACCAGGCACGTCAGGCCGCGGAACAGGCCCGCGCGACGACCGAGCGAGAGCTCGCCCGAGTCACCGCCGACCACGACCGGATCGCCGCTGCCCGGGACGAGGCCGAGCGTCGACGCGACGCCGCCGACACCGCCGCCGAGTCGGTGCGGGCCGAACTCGCCGCGGCCCGCGCCGAGCTGGCCACGATCGCCGCCGAGCGGGACGCCGCGCGGGCGCAGCTCACCGCGGCGGCGGAGCACACCGAGCAGCGACTCGCCGACCTCCGGGCGTCGTACCAGGAGCGCCTGGCCGAGTACCGCGCCGAACGGGACGCCGCCCTCCGGGCCGCTAAGTGAGGTGCAGGGCGCGCACCGCCTCGAGGGTGTCGGCCTCCTCGACCCGCTTGTCGGTGCGGTAGCCCTTGACCCGGGCGAATCGGAGCGTGACGCCGCCCGGATACCGCGGGCTGGTCTGGACTCCGTCGAACGCGATCTCGACCACCAGCTCGGGTCGCACGTAGACGGTGTACGCGTCCCGGCTCACCGCGCGTTCGAGCAGGTACTCGGTCTGCCACTTCAGCATCGCGTCGGTCATGCCCTTGAACGTCTTGCCGAGCATGACGAACCCGCCCGCGTCCCCGACCAGGCCCGACGGATCCCGCGCGCCGAGGTGCAGGTTCGACAGCCATCCCCGGCGCCGCCCGTGCCCCCACTCGGCCGCGAGCACGACCAGGTCGAGGGTGTGCCGCGGTTTGACTTTCCACCAGCCCCCGCCGCGTCGGCCGGCGGCGTACGGGCTGTCCAGCGATTTCACGACCACGCCCTCGTGACCGCGGCGCAACGTCTCGGCGAGGAACTCACTCGCGTCGCCCTCCGGCACCGCCATCCGCCGGACGATGCTCTCGGCGGGAGCCACCGCGGAGAGTGCGGCGAACCGGTCGGCCGCCGGCCGGTCGAGGAGGTCGTCGCCGTCGAGGTGCAGGGCGTCGAAGAGCACCGCCGACAGCGGCGTGGCAGCCCGGGCCTTCGCGACGTCCGCGCGGCTGCCCACCCGGGACGCCGTCACCTGGAACGGTTGCGGGCGCCCGTCCGGCCGGAGCGCGATCGCCTCGCCGTCGAGCACCGCGGAGCGCACCGGGAGCGCCAGCGCCGCCTCCACGACCTCCGGCACGCGGGCGGTGATGTCGTCCAGGCTGCGGGTGACGACGAGCACCTCGGCGCCGTCCCGGTGGACCTGGACCCGGGCTCCGTCGAGCTTCTCCTCGACCGCGGCCGCGCCGGCCCGGGCCAGCGCGTCGGTCAGGTCTTCGGCGGGCTGGGCCAGCATCGGCGCGAGTGGACGCCCGACCTGGAGCCGGAACTCGGCGAGCCCGTCGGCGCCTTCGCGGAGCGCGGTCTCGGCCACCGCACGGAGATCACCGCGGAGCAGCAACGCCCGTCGCAGTGCGGGCAGCGGCAGACCGGTGGCGGTCGCGACCGCGTCGGCCATGACGCCGGCCAGCGCGCCCTGCCGCACCTCTCCGACCAGTAGCGCGCGCAGGAACGTCTGCTCTTCCCTGGTCACCCGGGCGAACAGCGCCGCCAGTGCCGCCCGGCGCGCCGTCTGCGAGCCAGGGCCGGCCAGCGCGCCGATCTCGGCGAACGTGGCGTCCACCGCCGTCACGGTCAGGCTGGGTTCGTCGGCCGCGGCGTCGGGCAGGTCGCGCAGCGCGGCCCAGCCGACACCGATCTGCCGCTGCCGCAGTTCACCACAGAGCCAGGCGACGCCGGGCACCACCTCGTCTCCGGACAGCTGCCGGAGACACGCGGCCAACCGCTCGACCTTGGCCTTGCGTGAGCTGACCGCGGCGACGTCCCGCCCGGTCGCGGCGATGTCGGCGAGAAGCATGGCTCATTCTCGCTCCCGGCACCGACAGTTCACGCCACCGCGCCGGACGAGAACGGCCCTCCGGACGAGAAGATGCGGAAGATTATTGCTGGCCGTTGAAGGAGCATTACCAGGCGCATCGCCCGAGAACGGACCGGATCGCAGGGAACGAACGCGAACGACCCTGAGTTCCGCAGGATTTACCCGAAGTTCCGTTGGGTAGGACACCTCCCAGTTCCCTGGGGAGGTGGACGATGGCGTCGACTGAAGCGACCAATGCACAGCAATCCGAAAGAACATTCCGGAGTTTGGTCCCAGCTCGGATGGACCGCCTGCCGTGGTCCCGTTTCCACTGGATGGTGGTGATCGCGCTAGGCGTCACCTGGATCCTCGACGGTCTGGAGATCCAGATCGCGTCCACGGTGGCCGACAAGCTCACGGAGGAGGGCACGCTCGGGCTCTCCGCTCAGCAAGTGACGCTCTCCGCGTCGGTCTACCTCTTCGGTGAGGTCGTCGGCGCGCTGTGGTTCGGCCGATTGGCCGACCGGCTCGGGCGCCGGAAGCTCTTCCTGATCACCCTGACGCTGTACTTGGTCGCCAGTGGCCTCACCGGCTTCTCCGTCACGTTCTACGAGTTCCTACTGTTCCGCTTCCTCGCCGGTATGGGCATCGGTGGTGAGTACGCGGCGATCCACTCGGCGATCGACGAGCTGATCCCGTCGCACTACCGCGGCCGCGTCGACCTGGCGATCAGCGGCACGTACTGGGGTGGCGCCGCAATGGCGTCCGCCGCGCAGATCGTGTTCCTGAACCCGGACTTCTTCTCCGACAACATCGGCTGGCGGCTCGGGTTCTTCCTCGGCCCGCTGATCGGTCTGGCGATCTGGCCGCTCCGCCGGCACATCCCGGAGAGCCCTCGCTGGATGATGACGCACGGCCAGGAGGTGGAGGCCGAACGCACGGTCGACCAGATCGAGGAACAGGTCCGGGCCAGCGGCAAAGAGGTCGAGCCGGTCCCGGAGTCGGAGGCCAGCGAGGTCAAGCCGCATCCGCCGGTCACCTACCGGCAGATCGCCCAGATCATGTTCAAGCAGTATCGGAGCCGGACGATCCTCGGCTTCGCGCTGATGACCACGCAGTCGTTCCTCTACAACGCCATCTTCTTCACCTACGCGCTGGTGCTGGGGACGTTCTATGACGTGGACAGCGGCACGATCCCGTACTTCTTCTTCCCGTTCGCGATCGGCAACCTGATCGGGCCACTGGTCCTCGGCCCGTTCTTCGACACGATCGGCCGGCGGAAGATGATCGGCGGGACGTACCTCTTGTCCGGCACCCTGCTGGCGATCACCGGGTATCTGTTCTACGCGGAAGTCCTGACCGCGGTGACGCAGACGATTCTCTGGTGCATCATCTTCTTCTTCGCCTCGGCGGCGGCCTCGTCCGGGTACCTGACGGTCAGCGAGATCTTCCCGCTGGAGCTGCGGAGCCAGGCGATCGCGTTCTTCTTCGCGATCTCCCAGTTCTTCGGCGGTGTGATCGCGCCGTCGCTGTTCGGCGCGCTGATCGGCGAGGGTGAGAGCCGCGGGCCGCTGTTCGGCGGCTACTTGCTCGGTGCCGGCCTGATGATCATCGGTGGTCTGGTGGCGTTCTTCCTCGGCGTCGACGCCGAACGGAAGTCGCTGGAGTCGATCTCGAAGCCGCTGGGCATCGTGAAGACCCGGGTCGCCGACGGGGTGTCGAGCACCGGGGAGGGCGGTTCCCCGACCACCCGACCCGCCGACGGCGTCTGACGAGGATCGGGGGCGGCTACCGGGCACCCGGCGGCCGCCCCCGATCGTTGTCCGGGACGCCGGTGACCATGGCCCCCGGACGGGGGCACGGTCACCCGTGCCCGGCAGAACGTGCGCGGGCGAGGCAGGATGGACGAATCGGCACCGTTCCGCCGCACGGCGGGGACGCCGGGCCCATACCGAGATTGGGAGAACCGTGACCGGAGCGACCGGAGAGCCGGTACGCCAGCAGCGGACCACCGCGGCGAACCGGTGGCCGAGCCCGCTCTTCGTCGGCCTCGTGCTCACCACCGTGGTGTCCGGTTGGGCGCTCTGGACCGGCTACGGATCGGCCGGGCTGTTCGCGTTCCTGTTCGTCGCGGCCGCGTGGGTCGTCTCGCTCTGCTTGCACGAGTTCGCGCACGCGGTCGTGGCCTTCCGGGGCGGCGACCGGTCGGTGGCCGAGCGCGGGTACCTCACGCTGGATCCGCTCAAGTACACGCACTTCGCGTACAGCATCCTGCTACCTCTGCTGTTCGTCCTGCTCGGCGGCATCGGGCTACCGGGCGGCGCGGTGTTCATCGATCGTCGGCACCTGCGCAGCCGCCTGACCAACAGCCTGGTCTCGCTGGCCGGCCCGCTGACGAACATCGGTTTTGCCGCCGCGCTCGCGATCGCGCTCGCGGGGTGGGGCGCCGACGACGTCGCGCACATCGATTTCTGGGCCGCGGTGGCGTTCCTGACGTTCCTCCAGGTCACCGCCGCGGTGCTGAACTCGCTGCCGGTGCCGGGCCTGGACGGCTTCGGAGTGATCCAGCCGTACCTGTCGAACAAGGTGCTGCGGAAGGTCGCGCCGATCGCGCCCTACGCGGTGCTGATCCTGTTCGTGATGCTCTTCATCCCACCGGTGAACCGGGCATTCTTCAGCATCGTTGTCTGGTTCTTGGAACTGCTGGGCGTACCGGGGTGGCTCGCCGACTTCGGACAGACCCTGTTCCGGTTCTGGTTGGGGTGAAACCTCCAACCTGGGATCGAGATGTGGGTCTACTGAGAGAAAGATAAGGGAGGCGCGATGACCGTCCGTTACGTGACTAGACTGCTCGCGTGACCGACCGGAAGTGCGACAGCACAGATGTACCAAGCCGTACAAGGAAGGTCGGGTTCCATGCGTGAGCGTCAGGGTCGGGCTGCCGGAGCACGGAGCGCCGCCCGGTCCAAGCCGGAGAGCTTTGGCCGGCTCCGGGTCACCGTCGACGACCGCGAGCACTACGCGCTGGTCACGGTCGCGGGCGAGGTCGACGTCACCACCGGCTCGCAGTTGCGCGAGCCACTCCACGAACTGGTCGAGCAGCGCAAACACCGGCACGTCGTCGACCTGCGCGAGGTCACCTTTCTGGACTCGACCGGGCTCGGCATCCTGGTGAGCGACCACAAGCGACTGCGTGATCGCGACGGGTCCCTGCACGTCGTGGTGACCACGCCGGGGATCGTCGCGCGGGTGTTCCGCCTGACCGGCGTCGACCGCGTGGTTCCCCTGGTAGACACCATCGAAGAAGCCGAAAAAGCCCTAGTTGCGGCTTCGTGAGTTGGGAAACTGCACGCGCCTGACGGCGCTCTGAGGCACTGCGTGCCGTGCGGCGGACGCTCGGCGAGCGTCCGCCGTTCGTCAACCTGCTGCCGCCTCTACCGGGTCGGGAGCGTTCTCGTCGTCGGCCGTGCGGGGAGCCGTGAGGTCGAACTCCGCCCACACGGCCTTTCCGCCGGGCACCGCCCGCGCTCCCCACCGCGCCGCCACCCGGCGCACCAGGAACAGCCCGCGCCCGCTCTCGGCGTCCGCGTCGGCGATCCGCGGCCGGGGCATCGCCGGCTCCCGGTCGAACACCTCGATGACGATGCGGTTCACCGAGCGGCGCAGCCGCAGCTGCTCCGCCGCGCCGCCGTAGAGCAGCGCGTTCGCGACCAGCTCGGACACGGCCAGCACGATGTCGTCCCGCACCAGCGGCGGCAGCTGCCACGTGCTGAGCACGCCGTAGCAGAACGCGCGCGCCCGACGCGTCGGGTCCTCACCCTCGCCGAGCTCCAGCTCGATCACCCGCACCGGCCCGACCGTCAACCCGGTGGGCCAGCCGGCGGCCAGCACCGTGCCCCCTGGCGCACCGGCCAGCGCCGCGTCCGCGGCCGCCACCGGCTCGGTTACGCCGTCCACCGCGGTGGCCAGCGCGGGCGCCACGACGTCCACGGAGGGCGTCGCGGACGCCACGTCCGGGTCGATCGCGAAGCCACCGGTGGCGAACTGCACGTCGTCGGCGAGCTCCGCCGGGAGCGCGATCACCACCGTGCCGCCGGGCGGGACCGCCACGGTCTGCTCGCCGTAGGACGCGCTCACGCTCACGAACCCGCCGAGCGGGCCGCCGTCGGGCGCGGGCGGCGCCACCGCTGCCCCCTTGACCGGCGAGATCACCGGCCCCGGGTGCCCGGCCTGCGCGAAGCAGAACGCCCCGTCGACCGGGTCGAAGACGCCGTAGAGGAGCCGGGCGCGGAACGGCTCGTCCCACTCGGCCACCAAGGCATCGAGGTAGCCGAGCGCCTCGGCGGGCGCCAGGTCGACGCGGGCCATCGCCCTGGCCGCCATCCGCACGTGACCAGCGAGGCGCACCGCGGCCGCGTCGCCGTCGGCGGAACCGTCGGAGAGCGCGCGTCCGGAGATCAGGACCGTGCGCCCGGCCGCGGCCGGCAGCGCCTCGCACCAGGCGCGCGGGTCGGAGACTCGGAGCTCGACGACGAGGTCACCGTGGGCGGGGCCGGACCCCGTCGGCTCGGACGGCGAGGGTTCGGCGGCGAAGCCGACGGCCGCCGTGTCGACCGGCGTCACGATCGCGCTCCGCGCACACTGAGCTCGCCAACGGTCATGGTCAGGGTCTCCTCCTGTACCCAGCGTGTCCTCACGCCGACCTCCGGTTCCCGCCAAGCCTAATGGCCCCGCGCGAAAGTCGTGTCGGACCTCCCGCACCGCACCCCGTTCCGAGCGTTCGCCGGGATCGGCGCGGACGTGCCGGAACGGAAGAGGCCGATGGTGGGAGCCTCGTGTGCCTGCCGGGACCGCGACGTGACGACGGTGTCACTGCGGGCGAACGACGGCTCGGATTATCCTCGCCGGGGACCGCAGTGCAAGGCCGAGCGGTGCGGAGTCGGTCGGTCATCGATCACCGCCGGGGTAGCGCCGGACGGTCGTCGCCCAGCAGTTCGGCGAAGAGATCACCCTCGTCGGCGGCGCGCGCCAGCACTTCGTCGAACGCGAACACCAGCTCCTCCGGGCGGCGGCACGCGGCCACCTCGTCCCAGTGCAGCGGAGTGGAGACCGTGGGAGCCGGGCGGGCCCGCAGCGAGTAGGGCGCCACGGTGGTCTTCGCGGTGTTGTTCTGGCTCCAGTCGATGAACACCTTGCCCGGGCGCAGCGACCTCCGCATCACCGACGTGACGTGCTCCGGGTCCTCCCGCTCCAGCTGCTGCGCGACCGCCTTCGCGTAGTCCGACGTACGGCCCCACTCCACCGGCTTGATCCGGGCGTAGACCTGCATGCCCTTCGATCCGGACGTCTTGGCCACGGCGACCAGCCCTTCGGCGTCCAACACCTCACGGAGCCGCAGTGCGACGGCGCAGCACTCGACGACGGTGGCAGGCGCGCCCGGATCGAGGTCGAAGACGAGCAGGTCGGTGCCGCGGACGCCGCCACGGGGACCGACCTGCCACTGCGGGACGTGGAGCTCGATCGAGGCGAGGTTCGCGAGCCAGACCAGGGTGGCCAACGCGTCACCGTCGTCGGTGGGCAGCACGATGTAGTCGATCTCGTCCCGGTTCTTCGTGCTGCCGGGCGCAGGTAGGCGCTCGGTGCGCAGCCAGTCCGGAGCGCCGTTCGGCACGTTCTTCGCGAAGAAGCCCTGCCCGGCTACCCCGTCGGGGTAACGCTTCAGCGAGAGCGGACGACCGGCCAGATGCGGCAACAGAACGGGCGCGATCCGCGAGTAATAGTCGATCACCTCACCTTTCGTCGTACCGGTCTCCGGGTAGAGAATCTTGGAGAGGTTCGACAAGGCGAGTTGACGCCCGGCGACCGCAACGGTCGTTGTTGCCGATGCATTCGCCACGCCGACACCTCCACGCTGGACTTCCCCCCGGCGGTAAACGCACAGTAGTCCCGTCGATCCTTCGACCAGTTCGATTACCCACAGGGGGCACCGGCAATGCGTGCGATCTGGAAGGGCGTCGTGTCGTTCGGGCTCGTCACGATCCCGATCAAACTTTTCTCCGCGACCGAGCAGCACGACGTCCAGCTCCGGCAGGTGCACGCGGCGGACGGCGGGCGGATCCGGTACCGCCGCGTCTGCGAAGCCGAGGACGTCGAGGTGCCCTACAGCGAGATCGCCAAAGGCTACGAGCTGCCGGACGGACAGGTCGTCGTGCTCGACGACGAGGACTTCGAGAAGCTGCCGATCGCGTCCGGGCGAAACATCGACGTCCAGAAGTTCGTCCCGTCCGAGCAGGTCGACGGGCTGTACCTGTCGAAGGGTTACTTCCTGCAGGCCGACGGACCGGGCGCGAAGCCGTACGTGCTGCTCCGCGAGGCGCTGGAGCGGGCGGGCACGGTGGCGCTGGTGAAGGTCGCGCTCCGGCAGCGAGAGGCGCTGGCGCTTCTCCGCCCCTACGGCGATGTCCTGCTGCTGCAGACGATGCTCTGGCCGGACGAGATCCGCGATCCGGCCGAACTCGCCCCGGATCAAGACATCTCGGTCCGTCCGCAGGAGATGCAGATGGCCGAGTCGTACATCCAGACGCTCACCGGCGACCTGGACATGGACGAGTTCAGCGACGACTACGCGGTGGCGCTCCGCGAGGTCGTGGACGCGAAGATCCAGGGCCACGAGGTGACCCAGCCGGAGGCACCGTCCGAGAGCGGCGGCGCCGTGCTGGACCTGATGGCGGCGCTGGAGGCGAGCGTCGCGGAGGCCAAGCGAGCCCGTGGTGAGGCGGTCGGCGAGACCCGTCCGGCCGCGAAGAAGACGCCGGCCAAGGCGTCACCGCAGAAGAGCGCGCCCCGCAAGGCGGCGCCCAAGAAGGCTGCGGCCTCCGCCTCCTCCGGATCCGCGGGCACCCGTAAGTCCACCGCGAAAAAGACGGCGACCAAGTCGACGGCGAAGAAGACCGCCGCGAAGTCCACCACGGCCCGAACCACCACGAAGGGCACAAGCCAGCGCAAGACCGCCTGACGCAGTGCGGTTTACTCCCGAGTGCCTTCCGGCCTCCCACGCAGCGATGCGCGGTCCGGGCTAGGGTTCAGGGCAGCGATGGAGGGAGTACGTAATGGTCGACCCCGCTGGTTCGGCGGCCCCAGAACGGAGCGGTGCCGCGACCGGTGCGCTCGGTGATGCGACGGACGCGGTCCTCTCGGTGGAACAGGTACCGCCGACGGACGACGGGCGGCAGGTGGTACGGGTCGGCGGCGAGATCGACATGCTCACCGCACCCCGGCTGCGCGACGCCCTGACCCCCGTGGTCGCGGTGCCGGGCTCGGACGTCGTGCTGGATCTCGACGCGGTGACGTTCCTCGGCTCGAACGGGCTGGGCGTGCTGGTCGAGCTGTCGCAGCAGGCCGAGGCGGTCGGGACGAGGTTCCGGCTGGTGTGCGCGAACCGCACCGTCAGCCGTCCGCTGACCCTCACCGGCCTGGACCAGGTCCTCGACTTCTACGAGTCGTACGGCGACCTGCCTCCTGCCGGGAGCTGAGCCAACCGATCGTCTCCTCGGGGCGGTTTCGCCACGACCACTGCGGGAACACCGTGGTGGTCGGCGAACCCGCCCCGAGGAGGTTGTGATGCCTGGCCGCGAGGAGCTGCCGTCCACGCTCGCGCGCTCGCCGAAGAAGGCGCAGGAGACGTGGGTGAAGACGCACGACTCGGCCGTCGAGACGTACGGCGAGGGTGAGCGCGCTCACCGCACGGCGTTCGGCGCTGTGAAGCACTCTTTCGAGAAGGTCGGCGACCACTGGGAGCCGAAGGAGCAGAAGGGTCCGTCGGACGCTCAGTCGGCGCGGACCGGCGCGGCGGCGCGGCGCGGCGGCAAGACCGCCGAGGGTGTCGACGCGAACGCGTCCAAGGCCCATCTGCTGGACGTCGCCCGCAGGCTGGAGATCCGGGGCCGGTCGAAGATGACGAAGAACGAGCTCGTCGAGGCGATCAAGGCGGCCAACCGGAAGCAGACCGCTGCGGCCCGCCGGTAGGCCGTCCGGGCCCCCCGCCCCGAGCCGAGAGCGGGGTTGCCCAGCGTCACGGGGGTCAGTGGCGGGCGCGGATCCGCCAGAGCACGGTGGCGAGCGTCAGCACGGTCAAGCCGGCGCCGATACCGAGCACGGCAGGGCGACTGAGGGCCTGGTCGCGCCCGTTGCGCAGCAGCGGAGCCACCGCGGCGACCGCTTCCGCCGAGACCCGCTTCGCCTCACTCGCGACCCGGTCGACCTGGCGCTGGGCCACTGCTCGCGGCCTGACCCGCGCCACCAGCTCGTCGACGTCCCGCCGCAGCTGCTCGCGGGCGAACGCGATGTCGCGTTCTAACTCTTCAGGTCGCGGACCCACCGCACATCCTCCTTCACCGCTTCGATCGCCTGTGTCGGCATCGGCTTCACCCGACGCAGTCGCACTGCACCGAACAGGCCGGCTATCCCGGCGATCACCGCCCAGACACCGGCGACGATCAGCGCGGCCCAATAGCCTGCCATCACCTCACTGAGCGCGTACACGGCGGCGAGGGAGAGCAACGGAACGATCATCAGCGCGGCACCCGCGGCGATCGCCAAGCCGGCGACGCCGACCACCGCCTTCTGGGCCTCCAGCCGCAACTCCGCCTTCGCCAGCGCGATCTCGTGCCGCACGAGACTGGAGACGCCGGCGGCGACATCGTTGACCAGCTGTCCGATCGACGGTTCCCGGGCCCGCTCGACCGCGGGCCGGGTCCCGTTGGCCCGACCTCCGTCAGTACTGTTGACCGTCTTCGTACCGGTTTCCGACGTCACCACTGCCATCCTCCCCACCGCGGCCGGCCGCTGCGCGGCGCACGTAGCCGCCCGTGCGGCGCGCGGAGCCTGTACCCGCTGGCCAGCACCGTCAACCCCGACGCGTTCGGCGTCCACCCTGCCATGGCCGGGTCCGGCTTCCCAGGACGAAGTCGTGTTCCGGGCCGGAGTCGCCGCCCGGCGGGCCGTCCGCTCCGGGCCGATCGCCCGTCCGCGGCCGGGGAGCGGTAGGTTCGGGCCAGCATCGGCGGGGTAAGCCCGCGTGTGCCGGTGGCCCGATCCCCTCGCGCCCCGGCCGCCACCCGGCTTCCCCACCGGGTTCGACGACGGTGTGATGAGGAGCGAGCTAGATGGCGGTGCCCGAACGGACCAGCTCGGAGCCGGCTGCGGCCCCACCTGCCCCTGACGCGGCGGGAAGCAACTCGCTGGCCCCGGACGACGCGGGCAGCGACATCGAGCTGACCTTGCCGGCGGATCCGGTCCACGTGCCGGTCGCCCGTGCCCTCGCGGCCGACCTGGCGGTCCGGCTCGACTACGACCTGGACGAGGTGTCCGACCTGCGGATGGCCGTCGACGAGGCGTGCGCCGAACTGGTGGCGAAGGCCGCGGGCCCTGGCCGCCTGCGGTGTGTGTTCCAGGTCGACGAGGACGCGCTGCGGGTCACGGTGTCGGCCAGCACGAAGGACGGCGCGACGCCCGGCCAGAACACGTTCGGCTGGCGCGTGCTGACCGCGCTCGTCGACGAGGTGACCGCGTGGGCGAGCGGGGACAACATCGTCCACATCAAGCTGGTCAAGTACCGACTCGAGGCGCACGCGTGAACGACCGCGCATCCGCGCGGTACCCCGAACGGGGGGCCGCGGTATGACCGCGCCGCGGAGTGAACAGCCACCGGCTGCGGTCGAGGAAACGACGGCACCCGCGCCCGCGGAGACGACGCTGACCGAGGTCGACGCCACCGCGGTGGCGGACGCCCGGTCGGAGTCGCGCCGGGAGGCGGCGGCGCTGTTCGCGGAGATGGCCTCGCTGCCGGAGGGCTCCGCGCGTCGGCAGACCATCCGCGACGAGCTCGTGACGATGCACCTGCCGCTCGTCCGGCACCTGGCGCGACGGTTCAACAACCGGGGCGAGCCGCTCGAGGACCTGGTCCAGGTGGCGACGGTCGGTCTGATCAACTCGGTCGACCGGTTCGACGCCGAACGCGGCGCCGACTTCCTCTCGTACGCGGTGCCGACCGTCGTCGGGGAGATCAAGCGACACTTCCGTGACCACGGCTGGGCAGTGCGGGTGCCGCGTCGGCTCAAGGAGCTGCACCTGTCGCTCACCGCGGCCACCGCGGAGCTGTCCCAGCGCAACGGACGCGCGCCGAACGCGTCGGAGCTGGCCCAGCACCTGAATCTCTCGCGGGAAGAGGTCCTCGAAGGGCTGGAGGCCGCTAACGCCTACCGCAGCTCCTCGCTGGACGACCCGGTGCGCGGCGACGGTGAGATGCCGACGCTCGCCGAGACGCTCGGCGACGAGGACGCGGCGCTGGAGCACGTCGAGTTCCGCGAGTCGCTGCAGCCGCTGCTCGCGCAGGTGCCGCCGCGGGAGCGGAAGATCCTGATCCTGCGGTTCTTCGGCAACATGACGCAGTCGCAGATCGCCGAGCGGATGGGGATCTCGCAGATGCACGTGTCGCGGTTGCTGTCCCAGACGCTCGCGAAGCTCCGCGAGCGCCTGCTCGTCGACGAGTAGACCCGCATCTCCGACGGCGGCCCCGGCCCAAAAGCCGGGGCCGCCGCTGTGCGCCGCGCTGCGAGCCCACCCCGAGCACCGCCCGCCCACCGCGCCCCGTTCCACCGCCGCGCAACGCCGCCGCCCCGCGCAACGCTGCCGCGCCGCTCGCCCGCCGCCCCGCCAGGCAGATATTCGGGAAGCGCACCCCACGCGGCGCCTCGCCGGGTGGATTTTCGGAACACCACCTCACCGAGCGCCCGGACAGGTGGTCTTTCGGGAAAACCACCTCACGCCGCCCCGCGCCGGGCGAGCCTTCGGGAAAGCCCCACGCCAGCGCCCCGCTGGGCGGGCGCGGGGCCACCACCGCCGCCCGCCCAGTGGCGGGCTTTCGGGAAATGACGCACCGTGCCGCGTCGGCGGGTCGGAGCGGATATCGCCGAAGGTGTGGCGCGCGTCACGTCGCAGGGGCAGAGTGGTTACCGGCAGGTAACACAAAGTCGGCAAAGACCGGCAGCGTTCCAAGCCGGTCAAGGCAGGAGATGCCCATGACCACTGACGACCGCGTGCACCCTGACCCCGCGGCCCCGCCCGCCGGTGCCAGGCCGGCGAGCGCAGGTCCTCCGGAGGGGTCGGCGACAGCAGCCGCGCCCGCCGCAGCGGGTCCCGTGCCGGCCGAAGCCGGAAGCGCGCCGACCGAGCGGGAATCACGTCAGGTCGCCGAGGCGGCCCGCCAGACCGAGTGGACCAAACCGAGCTTCGCCAAGGAACTGTTCCTCGGACGGTTCCCGCTCGACCTGATCCACCCCGAGCCCCGCCCGTCCGACGAAGCCCGCAAGGTCGGCGAGGAGTACCTCGCACAACTACGCGAGTTCCTCAGCGGCGTCGACGCGGCCGCGATCGAACGCGACGCCTGCATCCCGGACGACGTCATCAACGGTCTGAAGGAACTCGGCGCGTTCGGCATGAAGATCTCGACCGCGTACGGCGGCCTGGGCCTGACCCAGGTCTACTACAACAAGGCGTTGATGCTGGTCGGCTCGGTCAACCCGGCGCTGGGTGCGATGCTCTCGGCGCACCAGTCGATCGGTGTACCGCAGCCGGTCGCGCTGTTCGGCAACGAGGAGCAGAAGCAGCAGTTCCTCCCCCGCTGCGCCCGCACCGACATCAGCGCGTTCCTGCTCACCGAGCCCGACGTCGGCAGCGACCCGGCCCGGCTGGCGTGCGCAGCGGTGCCGGACGGTGACGACTACGTCCTCGACGGCGTCAAGTTGTGGACCACGAACGGCGTCGTCGCCGACCTCCTCGTCGTCATGGCGCGGGTCCCGAAACACGAGGGCGGACGCGGGGGCATCACCGCGTTCGTCGTCGAGGCGGACTCCCCCGGCATCACCGTGGAGAACCGCAACGCCTTCCTCGGCCTGCGCGGCCTGGAGAACGGCGTCACCCGCTTCCACCAGGTCCGCGTGCCCAAAGCGAACCGCATCGGACGCGAGGGCGAAGGTCTGAAGATCGCGCTGACCACCCTCAATACGGGTCGGCTCTCGCTCCCGGCGATCTGCGCCGGAACCGCGAAGTGGTCGCTGAAGATCGCCCGTGAGTGGAGCAACGCCCGGGAGCAGTGGGGCCGTCCGGTCGGCAAGCACGACGCGGTCGCCGGCAAGATCGCGTTCATCGCCGCCACCGCGTTCGCCTTGGAGGCCGTGCTCGACCTGACCAGCCAGCTGGCCGACGAGAAGCGCAACGACATCCGCATCGAAGCGGCGCTGGCGAAGCTGTACGCGTCGGAGATGGGCTGGCTGGTCGCGGACGAACTCGTCCAGATCCGGGGTGGCCGGGCCTACGAGACGGCCGCGTCGCTGGCGGCGCGTGGTGAGCGCGCGGTGCCGGTCGAGCAGTCACTGCGCGACCAGCGGATCAACCGCATCTTCGAGGGCTCGACCGAGATCATGCACCTGCTGATCGCCCGCGAGGCGGTCGACGCCCACCTCTCGGTGGCCGGCGACATCATCGATCCGGACGCCACGCTCGGCGCGAAGGGCAAGGCGGCGGCGCAGGCCGGGAAGTTCTACGCGGGCTGGCTGCCGACGTTGGCGGTCGGCCCGGGCCAACTGCCCAACTCGTTCGCCGAGTTCGGCCCGCTCGCCCGGCATCTGCGGTACGTCGAGCGGTCGAGCCGCAAGCTGGCCCGGCAGACGTTCTACGGCATGTCGCGCTGGCAGGGGCGGCTCGAGCACCGGCAACGGTTCCTGGCTCGGATCGTCGACATCGGAGCCGAGCTGTTCGCGATGAGCGCGGCGTGCGTGCGGGCGGCGTCGGCGAAGGCCGAAGGGCCGCAGCGCGGGGCGACCGCGATGGAGCTGGCGGACGCGTTCTGCCGGCAGGCGACGGTGCGCGCCGACGCCCTGTTCGAGGCGCTCTGGACGAACAGCGACGACACCGACCGGAAGCTGGCCGACCGGGTACTGGACGGCCGGTACCGGTGGCTGGAGGAGGGCATCCTCGACCCGTCCGACGACGGTCCGTGGATCATGCCCGCCGACCCCGGCCCGTCCACGAAGGAGAACGTCCACCGCACGATCTGACCCACGAAGCGCGGCACCCGGACGGCGCGTGCCGGGCGCTACTCCGGCGCGAGTGCGTAACAGGCGACGGCGGCCGCGGCGGCCACGTTCAGGCTGTCGACGCCGCGGTGCATGGGGATCCGCACCCGGGCGTCGGCCGCGGTCAGCACCGTCCCCGACAAGCCGGGCCCCTCCGCACCGAGCAGCAGCGCCGGACGTCGGCGCTGCTGCTCGGTGAGCTTCCGCAGGCTGATCGCGTTCGGGTCGGGGGTCAGTGCGAGCAGCGTGAACCCGGCCGCCCGCACCAGGTCGAGCCCGGCCGGCCAGGGATCCAGCCGGGCGTACGGCACCGCGAACACCTCGCCCATGCTCACCCGAACGCTGCGCCGGTAGAGCGGGTCGGCGCAGGAAGGGCTGAGCAGGATCGCGTCCATGCCCATCCCGGCCGCGGCGCGGAAGATCGCTCCGACGTTCGTGTGCGTGTTGACGTCCTCCAGGATCAGCACCCGCTGCGCCGCCGCGAGCACGGCCGCCGGGTCGAGCGGTGCCGGACGGTGCACGGAGCCGAGTACTCCGCGGTGGACGTGGAAGCCGGTGATCGCCTCCAGCACCGGCGGCGTCGCGGCGTAGAGCGGCACGTGCGGGGCGATCTCGGCGACCTGGTCGACCCGCTTGGCGTCCACCAGCAGGGAGCGGAGCGCGTACCCGGCCCGCACCGCACGCCGCAGGACCAACTCGCCCTCGGCGATGAACAGTCCGTGCGGTGGTTCGAAGGAGGTACGCAGGGCGACGTCGGTGAGCGCGCGGTAGTCCGCGATCCGTGGGTCGTCCGGGTCGGTGATCTCGGTGGCCAGCACGTCAGCGATTCTCGGTGTCACCCGCGGACGGCTGCGAAGCGGGCTGTGCGGTCGGCCGCAGACCGGCCCGGACGATCGCGATCAACCGGTCCCTGGCGGCTGGATCGGCGGTGTCCCGCTCCCGCGCCAGGCACCCGGCCAGGAGCGCCTTGACGTCCGCGAAGTCGACGTCGCCCCGGACGGCACCGGCGTTCTGAGCGGCCGTGAGAAGTCGGTGGAAATGCTCGTTCAAGTCGTATCCGGTCGCCGCCGCGGCAGCGTCGATATCGAAGCCCGCACCGATCAACGCGTCGGCGAGGCCCCGGTCGAGCGCTCCGGCGGCGGCCATCACCTCGAAGAACGCGAAGAACGCGTCGGCGGGATCGTGCTCGGCCTCGATCGTCCGCGCCTGCGTGACCAGCCGCTCCACCCGGGCCGAGACGATCGCCTGGAACAGGCTCTCCTTGGTCGGGAAGTGGCGGCTGACCGTGCCGGTTCCGACGCCCGCCCGCCGGGCGATCTCGTGCACCGGCACCGCGAGCCCTTCGGCCGCGAACGCCTCGATCGCCACCTCGAGCACCCTCGCCCGGTTCCGCCGGGCATCCGCCCGCAGCCCGCGCTCGCCCGGATCAGGCACACGTCCTCCACTCCTAGACAACCGGGATGGCTGTCCCGTATCGTCGAAGCGGGATAGCCGTCCCGATTCTACCGGCATCTCTTGGAGGCTGGCCATGCCCCGCACCGCCCGCTGGACCGCCACCGACATCCCGGACCTGACCGGACTGACCGCCGTCGTCACCGGCGCCAACGTCGGCCTGGGCTTCGAGACCGCACGCCTGCTCGCCGCTCGTGGCGCCACCACGGTCCTCGCCTGCCGCGACGTCGCCAAGGCCGATGCCGCTGCCGACCGGATCCGGGCGACGACCACCGCACCGACCTCGACGGTCGCGCTCGACCTGGCGTCGCTCGCGTCCGTCCGGTCGGCAGCCGACACCCTCCGTGCCCGACACCCCCGCCTCGACCTGCTGATCAACAACGCCGGCGTTGGCCTCTCGCCGCCGAAGCGCACGGCCGACGGCTTCGAGATCCACCTCGGCACCAACCACCTGGGGCACTTCGCGCTGACCGGGCTGCTGCTCGACCGACTGCTCGAGACGCCCGGATCCCGGGTCGTGACCGTGAGCAGCCTCGGCCACAAGCGGGGCCGAATGCACTTCGACGACCTGCAGCTGACGGCGCCGCACTCACCGTTCGTGGCCTACGTCCAGTCCAAGCTGGCCAACCTGCTCTTCACCTACGAGCTGCAGCGCCGGTTGGCCGCGGCCGGCGCGGAAACGATCGCGCTCGCGGCGCACCCCGGCAACGCGTACACCGCCTTCACCCGGCACATGCGCCCCTGGCAGCAGGCGATCGCGAGTCCCCGGCTGCGCCTGCTCAACGGGTGGCTGCTCCAGCCCGCGGAGATCGGCGCACTGGCCGCCGTGCGGGCGGCGGTCGACCCGGCGGCCCGGGGCGGCGAGTACTACGGCGCGCCCGGACGCCAGGGCTTCACCGGCTATCCGGAGGCGGTCCGCTCCAGTCGCCGGTCGTACGACGAGGCCGACCAGCGACGTTTGTGGGACATCTCGACGGAGTTGACCGGGGTGGCGTACCGGTTCGCTCCGGCGTCGATCGGGTAAACGCATCCAGTGCCTTATCCGCTGCCACCCGCCAAGGACGCGTTCGACGCGACGCTCGCGCGGCTCGACACGCTCCTCGGCGAGATCACCGATCAGCAGCTGCTCGCACCGAGCCGGTGCCACGGCTGGGCGGTCTGCGACGTCCTCGCGCACCTGCACCTGGGCCTCCAGGAGGCGATCACCGCGTTCGCCTACCGGGTGGACACCCCGGCCGACACCGACTTCGCGCAGTACTGGCGCGGCGGGCCGGCCGACCCGCCCACGGCCGATCGGGACGCCGAGATCGCCCAGATCCGGTTCGCCCGCCTATTGGCGTCGGCCTACGGACGCCCGAGCGGCCTGCTGCGCCACCTCCGCCCGACGGTCGACGCGCTGCGGCGGTTCGTCGCAGCCGCCGACGACGGACAGCTCGCGTTCCAGCAGCGCGTCCTGCCGGTCGGCGACTTCGTGGTGACCTGGGCGGTCGAGGTCGCGATCCATCACCTGGACGTGCTCGTCGAGCTACCGGAGCTCCCCGAGCCGGCACCGGACGGGCTGGCGCTGGTGGCTGCCACGCTGGACCGGCTGCGTGGGACGAGTGACCGCCCCGGCGGTTGGGACGAGACCACGTACGCGCTCAAGGGCGCCGGTCGGCTACCGCTCAGCGACGCCGAGAGGGCCGAGCTGGGTGCGACGGCCGAGCGCTTCCCGATCCTCGGCTGAGGCTGAGGCGGCCGGGCACCCGTACCGAGCTCCGACCCCGCGCACCGGGGGTTTCCAATAACCGTTTGACTACCCACGGCACGCACCCCATAGTTTCCAACATGTCTTTGGAGTCCCCCGGCGGCGAATCGCGCGACCCGGTCACCGAGCTCCGCGCGGTGGCCCACCCCCTGCGGTTGCAGATCCTCTCGCTCCTCACCGGTGCGCCGATGACCGCGACCGAGGTGGCCCAGGAACTCGGCACCACACACGCCAACGCCAGTTACCACCTGCGCAAACTACTGGCGCTCCCCGCCGTCGTCGTCGAGTCGGAGGGCGGCCCGGGACGTGGCGGGCGCAAACGCTACCGGTACGACGTCGAGCGCGCGGCCGCCCGCCCAGCGGCCACCGCACGCCCGGTCGACGCCCAGCGCGGCCTCTTGCTGGCCATGGCCGAGGAACTCAGCCGCCGCGCCGGGCTGCTCTCCGCTGACGGCGGACCGGGCGATCAGACCGACGCCGAACTCTGGGTCACGCCCGACGACTGGGAGGCGGTCGTCTCGACGGTCCGGGACGCGACGCTGGCCCTGCACCGGGCCGCCAAACCACCGCGCGCCCCCGGAACGATCCGGGTGAACGCGACCATCGCGCTGTTCCGGATGCAGCAACCCGAGGCGGGGTTGTGAGAGCCGCACTCGACCCGCTGCGGCACCAGGCCTTCCGGCGCCTGCTCGCCGGACGGACGATCACGACCGTGGGCAACGCGGTCGCGCCACTCGCCCTCGCGTTCGCCGTCCTCGACCTGACCGACTCGGTCACGATGCTCGGTCTGATCGTCGGCGCGCGCTCGCTCGCCAACGTCGCGTTCCTCCTGCTCGGCGGCGTCCTCGCCGACCGCTTGCCGCGCCACTGGGTACTCGTCGGCAGCAACGTGCTGAGCGGCCTGACCCAGGCCGTGGTCGCCGTGCTGGTCCTGACCCACACCGCGCACGTCCCGGCGCTGGTCGTGCTCTCCGTGCTGAACGGCGCGCTGGCCGCGATCAGCCTGCCCGCCTCCGCGGCGCTCACCCCGCAGACCGTCCCGTCCGAGATCAGGCAGCAGGCCAACGCGGTGATCCGGCTGGGCGCGAACGCCGCGATGATTCTCGGCGCGGCGGCCGGTGGCGCGCTGGTGGCGGTCATCGGCCCCGGCTGGGGTCTCGCGGTGGACGCTGCGACGTTCCTCGTCTCCGGTGCCGTGTTCGCCGGACTCCGGGTGCCGCCGGTCGCGGGCTCGTCCGGCGCCGGCGTGCTCACCGACCTGCGCGAGGGCTGGACGGAGTTCACCGCGCGCACGTGGGTCTGGGTGGTGGTCGCCGCGTTCACGGTGATCAACGCGACGATCGGCGTGATGCAGGTGCTCGGCCCGGCGGTCGCGGACACCACGATCGGACGGGGCGGGTGGGGGCTCGTGCTCGCCGCGGAGACCGTAGGGATGGTGATCGGCGGGCTCTTCGCGCTCCGATCGCGCTCCCGGCGACCGCTGCTGGCCGCGATGCTCTGGATCGCGGTCTCGCCTCTTCTCCTGATCGGGTTGGGGATCGCGCCCTACCTGCCGCTGTTGATCGCGATCGGTGTGCTCTGCGGCATCGGCGTCGAGCAGTTCAGCGTCGCCTGGGAGACGAGCATGCAGCAGCACATCCCGCCGGAGCGGCTGGCGCGGGTGTACTCGTACGACATGCTCGGGTCGTTCCTGGCGATCCCGGTCGGCGAGATGGTGGCCGGCCCGATCGCGGGCGGCGTCGGGACGACCGCGACCCTGCTCGGCGCCGCCGCGCTGGGGCTCACCGCCGCACTCGCCGCGGCGGCCACCCCGAGCGTGCGCCGCCTGCGCCGCGAGGCTCCCACCCCGCCCGCGGTCGTCTCCGCCAGCGCGACGGCGACGACGGGCGCGGCCTGACACAGCGGTGCCCACCCCGTCCGTGCGGGGTGGGCACCGATCGAACCTAGAGCGGGCGGCTACCGCCGGGCGTGCTCGCCTCCGCCGCCGCCACCGCCTCAGCTGCGGCCCGGGCCGCAGCCTCCGCCGCGGCCTCCGCTTCGGCGCTCTGTTCGGCGCTGACCGACGCCGGGGCCGCCGGCGGGGTGGCGACGACCGACTGAGCCGGCGCCTCGACCGACGGCGTCGAGGCCTGACCGTTCGCCGACGCTGCGCTGGGCGCGGCCGGTGCGCCGCCGGGCGTGAACGCATTGCTGAAGCCCTCGAGCGCCTTGCCCAGTTCGGACGGGACGATCCAGACCTTGTTGGCGCTGCCCTGCGCGATCTGCGGCAGCATCTGCAGGTACTGGTACGAGAGCAGCTTCTCGTCCGGGTTGCCGGCGTGGATCGCGGCGAACACCGTCTCGATCGCGCGGGCCTGGCCCTCGGCGGTCAGCACCCGGGCTTCCCGATCGCCCTGCGCCCGCAGGATCGCCGACTGCTTCTCGCCCTCCGCGGTGAGGATGTGGGATTGCTTGACGCCCTCGGCGGTGAGGATCGCGGCCCGCCGGTCGCGCTCGGCCCGCATCTGCTTCTCCATCGAGTCCTGGATCGAGTGCGGCGGATCGATCGCCTTCAGCTCGACCCGGTTGACCCGGATGCCCCACTTGCCGGTCGCCTCGTCGAGCACACCGCGAAGCTGCCCGTTGATCTGGTCCCGGCTGGTCAGCGTCTCCTCGAGGTTGAGACCACCGATGACGTTCCGCAACGTGGTGACGGTCAGCTGCTCGATCGCCTGGATGTAGTTGGCGATCTCGTAGGTGGCCGCCCGCGGGTCGGTGACCTGGAAGTAGATCACCGTGTCGATGCTGACGACGAGGTTGTCCTCGGTGATGACCGGCTGCGGCGGGAACGAGACCACCTGCTCGCGGAGGTCGATCAGCGGACGCACCTTGTCGACGATCGGCACGACCACCGTCAACCCCGGCGTCAGGGTCCGGCTGTAGCGGCCCAGCCGCTCGACGACCGCCGCACGGGCCTGCGGAATGATCCGGACTGCGCGGCCCAGCACGAACAGGACCACCAGGATGATGATCGCGAAAACGATGAGGACAACGGTGTTGTCCATCAGGGCTGCCTCCAGACGAGCGCGGTCGCGCCCTTCACTTCGACCACCTGGACCGTCTGGCCAGGTTCGATCACCTGCGTACTGTCGAAGGCGCGCGCGGTCCACTGCTCGCCGCCGATCTTGACCAGGCCGTGGTGCTCGTCGACCGCCTCCAGGACCAGTGCGTCCGCACCGCGAATCGCGTCGATGCCGTGCTTCACCGGATCCTTGGCGATCTCGAGCTTGCGCTTGGCCAGCGGCCGGATCACGACCAGCGAGGCGACCGACACCAACGCGAATACCAGTGCCTGCAGCAGCAGCGGGCTACCGAGGCCCGCGGCGGCGGCAGCGGCCAGCGCACCGCTGGCGAACATGACCAGCACGAGGTCGAGAGAGAAGATCTCGGCGACGAGCAGGCCCACAGCGACGATCAGCCAGATCACCCAGGCGCTCACACATCAAGCATTCCACGCCTCCGCACCCCTGGCGCGAGACCTGATAACGATCTGATGTTCGAGCGCCGGCTAACGGACATCCGTCCCGTAGACATCGGCCGTTACGTGGTCGATGAGGCGTTCGACGGCGCCGAGGAGTTCGGTCTCCAAATCGGCGTAGCTGTGCACGGATGCCTGGATCCGGCGCCACATCTCCTGCGGGTCGGCGACGCCGAGGGCGTCGCACACGCCCTGCTTCCAGTCCTGCCCCTTGGGGACGCTCGGCCAGGCGGCGATGCCCAGCGCCGACGGCTTCACGGCCTGCCAGATGTCGACGAACGGGTGGCCGGTGACCAGCACGTGCGGAGAGCTGATCTCGGCGACGATCCGGCTCTCCTTGCTGCCAGGGACCAGGTGGTCGACGAGCACGCCCAGCTTGCGGTCGGGGCCCGGACCGAAGGCCCGGATCAGCGCCGGCAGGTCGTCGACGCCGTGCAGCGGCTCGACCACGACGCCCTCGATCCGCAGATCCTCGCCCCACACCCGCTCGACCAGAGCGGCGTCGTGCACGCCCTCCACGTAGATCCGGCTGGCCTTGGCGACGCGGGCGCGCACCTTCTCCACCGCGACCGAGCCGGACGCGGTGAGGCGCGGCGCACTGCTCTGGGTCGGCACGGGCCGGACCAGCGTCACGGGTTCGCCGTCGATCAGGAAGCCGGCCGGCGAGAGCGGGAAAACGCGCCGGTTGCCGAACCGGTCCTCCAGCGTGACCGCGTCCTTCGCGCAACTGATCACCGCACCACAGAACCCCGAACCGGCCTCCTCGACCACGAGGTCCGGCTCGGCGTCGACCGTGGGGATCGTCCGGCGCTTGCGCCAATCACCGGAGAGCACGTCGTCGCGATAGTCCTTACTGCGCACGGGCGGCAGAATAGCGACGCCTCGCCGCCTGCGCCCGTCGACGCGCCGGGGTTTCCCGGCACCCGGTAGTCCGATGTAGACACGCCTGATCCCCCGGGCGGCTGGCCGCTCGGGGGATCATCAGACGGGGGTTGTGGGGGTTAGTGGGGGTTATCAGGGGGTTGTGGGGATCCGGCCCTCGCGGGCCGGGGGGCGCCGTGNCGGGGGGGCGCCGTGTCCAGCGGGTCGGTTACACCGGTCCCGCAGGACACGGCCTATCCGAAGATGCTGTAACCACCGGGGCCGACGAGCAGGCCGACGATGATGAGGACGATGCCCCAGAGGAGGTCGCCCTTGACGATCCGGAAGATCCCTAAGATCACGAGGATCGCCGCAATGATGGTGAGCAGGATGCCGATCATGGGGGTCTGGTAGCCGATCCCCCCGATCTCTAAACCGGACTCAAATCACGCTTACCCGATGCTCATCGTGGGCATCGTCCCCCGCTCGGGCAGGCACAACGCTCTGCGCCGGCCGGGCCGAGCGCGGGCTAGGCTCGTCGCGTGCTTCACCAGCAGATCCCCGCACCGCCGGGGCAGCGCAGCGCAACGCTCGCGGCCTGGGTCCGCTCGTGGCGCGCCGGGCTGGTCTCGTTCGACGAAGTTCTGGACGAGGCGACCGGCGGCGAAGAGCACCTGGTCCGCCATCCGGACGGCACCGAGGAGTCCCTGGCCGCCGCGCTGATCGAGCTCGCCGCGTCGTCCCGGGTGTCGCCGGACGCGGTACGGGTCGTGCTGCCCGCGGCCGGAGACCCCCGCGGCCTGCCCGGTCCCGGACCGTTCAGCTCGGCCGCGCTGGTGGCCGGCGAGGGTGTCGTACTGGGCGCCTCGGGCTTGGTGCCGGAGCCGGACGCACCGTCGACCGCCCACCTCGATCCGGCCGACCGCTGGGCGGGGACGCGCTGGCTGGCGAATCCGCTGCCGGTAGCGCCGGTGCCGGCCGAGCCGCTGACGCTGGCGGAGGCCGACCACGACCTGACGATGGCGCTCACCGAGACGATCGGCGCGCTCCGCGAACTGGACGTCGCCCGGCTCCCCCCGGGGTTGGCGCGCGGCCTCGCGTCGCTGCGTGGCGAGGACGGCGCCGGACCGTCGCTACCGATCGGGTACGGCCCGCGGGCCCGGCGCCTGTCCGCACGGGCGACGACGATCGCGGGTGTGCTCGCGCTGGCCTCCGCGGACGCGTCCGGAGCGGCGGTGAACGCGTACGAGACCTCGGCCCGGGACGCGGCGCTCCGTCCGCTCGCCACCGCCGCCCGCCGCGCCCGCGCAGCCGCGGTCAACAGCCCGCTGGAGTAACGGGCCTCGCTTACCGCGCGGCCGCGGCCGCTTACCGCCCGGCCGCGGCCGGCCGGCGAACGGGCGCCGGGCAGCAGCCCGGCAGGCAGGTCGGTCCGGACGCTTCCCACGGAGCCAGCCGCCGCTGCGACGACGAAGCGTACAGCCGCTCGGTGACCAGCTCGCGCACCATGCCGACGAACCGCGGATCGGTACCGGGCGTCGCGGCCCGAGCGAACCCGAGACCGAGTTCCGCCGCGGTCTGCTTCGCCTCGTTGTCGAGGTCCCAGATCACCTCGAGGTGATCGCTGACGAACCCGATCGGGCTCACGACGACGTCCGTGACGCCCTCGGCCGCGATCGCCCGCAGGTGGTCGTTGACGTCCGGCTCCAGCCACGGCACCCGCGGCGGACCGCTCCGCGACTGCCAGACCAGGTCCCACGTCAGGTCGGGCGCCGCCGCCGTGGACACCAGCCCGGCGACCGTCCGCAGCTGAGCACTGTAGAGGCCACCGTCCGGGCCGCTACTCGCGTCCATCGAGGTCGGAACGCTGTGCGCGGTGAACACCAGGCGGGTGGTCGCACGCCGCTCGGCCGGCAGCGTCCCGAGTGCCGCGACCACCGCGTCGACGTGCGGCTCGACGAAGCCCGGGTGGTCGTAGAAGTGCCGGAGCTTCTCGACGACCGGCGCGTCGGCCCCGACCTCTTCGCGGGCCGTGACGATGTCGTCGCGGTACTGCCGGCAGGACGAGTACGACGAGTACGCCGACGTGGCGAACGCCAGGGCCCGCTGGACGCCGTCCGCGCGCATCTGCCGCAGCGTGTCGGCGAGCATCGGGTGCCAGTTGCGGTTGCCCCAGTAGAGCGGCACGTCGATGCCGTGGGCGGCGAACTCCTTGCCCAGGGCGGCCAGCAGCTCCCGGTTCTGGTCGTTGATCGGCGAGACCCCACCGAAGTGGTGGTAGTGCTCCGCGACCTCGGCCAGCCGGGCAGCCGGGACCCCCCGGCCGCGGACGACGTTCTCCAGGAACGGCATCACGTCGTCGGGCCCTTCCGGGCCTCCGAACGAGAGCAGAAGTACCGCGTCGTAGCTACTGGTCACGACTCTTGATCCTGCCACTGCCCGGCCGCCCCGGCGCGCTGACGCGACGCCGGGGTGACCGGCGCCTCACGCACCGATCGCGTGGAACCCACCGTCGACGTGCACGATCTCTCCGGTGGTTGCCGGGAACCAGTCCGACATCAGCGCGACGCAGCCGCGCGCCGTCGCCTCCTGGTCGTTGAGGTCCCAGCCCAGCGGTGCCCGCGGGCCCCACGCCTCCTCGAACTGACCGAAGCCGGGGATGCTCTTCGCCGCCATCGTCCGCAGTGGCCCTGCCGCGACCAGGTTCACCCGGATCTTCCGCGGCCCGAGGTCGCGGGCCAGGTACCGGTTCGCCGACTCCAGACCGGCCTTCGCCACGCCCATCCAGTTGTAGGCCGGCCACGCCTGCGTCGCGTCGAACGTCAGCCCGACGATCGACCCACCCGACTCCGGGATGAGCGGCAACGTCGCCTCGGCGAGCGACTTGTACGAGAACGTCGACGCGTGCAGCGCGGTCGCCACGTCCTCCCAGGGCGCGTCCATGAACGGCGAACCCAGGCAGCTGGCCGGCGCGAACCCGATCGAGTGCAGGACGCCGTCGAGGCCGTCGACGTGCTCGCGCACCCGGTCGGGCAGTGCAGCCAAGTCTTCCGTGCTCGTGACGTCCAGCGGAATGACCGGCGCCGCCGCAGGCAGCCGCTTGGCGATCCGCTCGACCAGGGACATCCGGCCGTATCCGGTGAGAACGACGGTCGCACCCTGTTCCTGAGCGATCCGGGCGACCGAGAACGCGATCGACGCGTCGGTGATCACCCCGGTGACGAGGATGCGCTTACCTTCCAACAGACCGGACACCCGGCCCCCTCTCTGACCGAAGAAAAAGCTCAGTGCCCCATGCCGAGGCCGCCGTCGACCGGGATGACCGCGCCGGTCACGTACGCGCCGGCGTCCGACGCCAACCAGGTGACCACCCCGGCCACCTCGTCCGGCTGCGCGTAGCGCTGCAGCGGGATCTGGCCGAGGATCTCCTTCTGCCGGGCCTCGGGCAGCTCGGCAGTCATGTCGGTCTCGACGAACCCGGGCGCGACGACGTTCGCGGTGATGTTCCGCGAGCCCAGCTCACGCGCGATCGACCGCGCCATACCGACCAGGCCGGCCTTGGACGCGGCGTAGTTGACCTGCCCCGCCGACCCGGCGAGCCCGACGACCGACGAGATGAACACGATCCGGCCGAACTTCTTCCGCAGCATCTTCGAGGACGCGCGCTTCGCGACCCGGTAGGCGCCGGTCAGGTTGGTGTCGACGACGCGGGTGAACTGGTCCTCGGACATCCGCAACAGCAACGTGTCATCGGTGATCCCGGCGTTGGCGACCAACACCTCGACCGGCCCGTGCGCCTCCTCGACCGCCGCGAAGGCGGCATCGACCTGGGCACCGTCGGTGATGTCGCACTGGACGCCGAAGAGCCCCTCGGGCGCTCCGCTGCCGCGATGGGTGATCGCGACCTTGTCGCCCTGCGCCGCGAACGCCCTGGCGATCGCCAACCCGATCCCCCGGTTCCCGCCCGTGACCAGAACGCTGCGTGACACCCGTGACCTCCCTGATTCCAACCATCCGGCCCGCCGAGGCTACGGTGTCGGCCGCGTCGACGGCGAACCGCCTCCCGAACTGACCAGTAGCTCGCGTCTCACGATCCGCGCTCTCGCCAGCTCCAGCCCCGGTGTACGGGCGGGTCACGGGGCCGCCAGGTACGGCCCTGACGTCAGGGCAGGCGGGAGGTCCAGGCGAGGCTCATCGCCGCCCCGGCGAAGCCGAAGATCAGCGCGGCGCCGACGAACCACTGGGTGATCTCCCGCGGGGTCGTCCGGTACCCGATCGAGCTGCCCAGATCGCGGTAGACGTCCTTGAGTTCCTGCGCGGTCACGGCGGAGTAGAACCGGCCGTCGGTCTGCTGGGCGATCGCCTGGAGCGCGTCCCGGTCGACCGGCACCGGCGTCCGGGTGCCGTTCAGATCGACCACGCCTTCCTGGGTGCCGAACGCGATCGTCGACACCGGAACCTTCGCGGTCGCCGCGGCCTTCGCGGCCTCCTCGTTCGGCCGGCCGTACGTGGTGTAACCGTCCGACAGGAGGACGATCCGGGCCGGCGGAGCGCCACTCGCCCCGTCGGCGGGCACCGACTGAACAGCCTGCAGCGAGGCGTAGATCGCCTCACCGATCGCGGTGGACTCCTGCAGCTCCAGCCCGTCGATCGCGGACGTGATCTGGCTGTGATCCTTGGTGGGCGAGACCACCACGGTCGCGCTCTTCGCGAACGAGACCAGCGAGAGGTTGTAGGTCTCCGGGAGCTCGTCGACGAACTGCTTGGCCGCCGCCTTCGCGGCGGTGATCCGGTCCGGATCGACGTCGGTGGCCTGCATCGAGAGCGAGACGTCGAGCGCGAGCACTATCGTCGCGCGCTCCAGCGGCTGCTTGACGTCGGTCGACGGCTTGGCCATCCCGAACGACAGCACGAGCAGGCAGAGCAGGAACGCGGTCGCGCCCAGGTGCCGGCGCCAGCCGGGCGCCTTGGGCGCCACCGACTTGAGCAGCGCGACGTTCGTGAACCGGACCGCGTAGGTACGCCGGTGCAGTTGCACCCAGACATAGGCGGCGGCCAGCAGAGCCACTGCCAGGAGCAGGAGCAGCCACCAGGGGTTGAGGAAACGGATCATCGGGTGGTCCCCCTGCTTCGCCCGCGCCGTTGCGCGGCCACGAACCGGACGATGTCGAGCAGCCAGTCGGAGTCGGTGGACAGCCGCAGGTGCGCTGCGCCGGCCCGCCGCAGCGCGCCCGCGATCGCGGTCCGCTGGGTCGCGGCCGCGGTGGCGTAGGCGGATCGGACCTTGGCGTCGGTCGAGACCTCGTGCACGGCTCCGGTCTCCGGGTCGACGACGGTCAGCACGCCGACGGCGGGCAGCTCCAGCTCCCGCGGATCGACGATCTCGATCGCGAGGACCTCGTGCCGGACCGCCAACTTGCGCAGCGGCCGTTCCCAGGCGGGCTCGAGGTCGCCGCCGTCGGCACGCACGATGTCGTCGGTGAGGAAGTCGGAGATCACCACCGCCTGGCCGCGGCGCCGCGGTGGCCGGTTGAGCGCGTCGACGGCCTCCGCGAGGTAGCCGGCGTTCGCCGCCGTGCCACCCGCGGGAGCGCGGGGGGTCTGGTAGACCCGGCGCAGCATGCCGTGCGCGTTGTTCCGGCCGGGGCGGGCCGCCAGCCGGCGCGACGTCTCCCCGTTCGTGACCACCGCACCGACCCGGTTGCCACCGCGCACCGTCAGGTAGCCGATCGCCGCGGCCGCGGCGATCGCGAGGTCACGCTTCTCGCACCGCGCGGTGCCGAAGTCGAGGCTCGCCGACAGGTCGATGCACATCCAGGTCTCCAGCTCCCGGTCGGCCATCGTCTGCCGGACGTGCGGCACCGTCGTCCGTGCGGTGACCGGCCAGTCCATCCGGCGGACGTCGTCACCGGCTCGGTACTCCCGGCTCTCGCCCGCCTCGCTGCCGGGGCCCGGCAGCAGACCGAGGTAGTCGCCCTGCAGCAGCCCGTCGAGCTTGCGGGTGATCGTGAGTTGGAGCCGTTTGAGCACCGCCTCGGCCGCGGCGGTTTCCGCGGCGACGTCGCCGACCGGCGCGGCGGCCGGAACCGCCGTGCCGGATCCGGCCGCGCCGGGGAAGGACCGCCGGGCGAGCCGAATCACGCCAGCCGCTCCCCGGCTGCGCCGGTGGCCGGGGCCGGCCAGCCCGGCTGCGCCTGCGGAAAGGCGGGAGCACCCGAACCGGGTACCGACGACACCGGCCGCGCGTCCGCCTGCTGGCGGGGCGAGACGGTCGGCAGCGGAATCGTCTCCAGCACGCGCTGCACGATGTGCTCCGGCGGGACGCCGTCGGCGATCGCGTCGTAGGAGAGCACCAGCCGGTGCCGAAGGATGTCCGGCGCCAGATCCACCACGTCCTGCGGCAAGGCGTAATCGCGACCGCGCATCAGCGCCAACGCCCGGACCCCGGCAACCAGCCCGAGCGACGCCCGGGGCGAGGCGCCGTAGGAGATCCACCCGGCGACGTCGGACAGGCCGTGCTCGGCCGGCGTCCGGGTCGCGAGGACCAGCCGGACGGCGTAGTCGACGAGCGCGTTGTGCACGAAGACGTTGTCGGCCGTGGTCTGCAGCCGCAGCAGGTCCTCCGGGCTGAGCACGGTCTCCGCCTTCGGCGGGTTGACGCCCATCCGGTAGACGATCTCGCGCTCCTCCATGTCGGTGGGGTAGCCGACGACGACCTTCATCAGGAACCGGTCGCGCTGCGCCTCCGGCAGTGGGTAGACACCCTCCTGCTCGATCGGGTTCTGGGTCGCGAGCGTGAGGAACGGGTCGGGCAGCCGATAGGTCTGCCCGCCGATCGACACCTGCTTCTCGGCCATCACCTCGAGCAGCGCGGACTGTGCCTTGGCGGGCGCCCGGTTGATCTCGTCGGCGAGCAAGAAGTTCGCGAACACCGGGCCGAGCTCGACGTCGAACGCCTCAGTACTCGGCTTGTAGATCCGGGTACCGACGACGTCGGCCGGGACCAGGTCCGGCGTGAACTGGATCCGGCTGAACGTCCCGCCGACGACCCGGGCGAGCGTCTCCACCGCGAGCGTCTTCGCGACGCCGGGCACGCCCTCCAACAGGCAGTGCCCGCGGGCGAGCAGGCACACGAGCATCCGCTCGACCATCCGGTCCTGCCCGACGATCACCCGCTTGACCTCGAAGAGCGTGCGCTCGAGCTGAGTCGCGTCCTCTGCCGGTGTGTGCTGCTGGGCCACCGATCTCCCACCGCCCCAATCCTCGACCACGCGGTACTCGTGCACCCCGCACGGCACGAACCGAAGACCGGCTCGCCGCCGCAGCAGGGCATGTCGGCTACCACTCTGCCAGGCGAAAGCGACCGACCGCTCGGCGTGACCCCGTGGATCTGCTGAGAGAAGCGACCGGCCCGCCGCTACCGCCCGTACCACCGTGTTGACGAATCGTGAACGATTCTCGGATCTGGACAACGGCTACACGACCCGGTGTAAGATTCACACGACGTCAGGCGGCTTCCCCCGTGGTCGCCTGGCGTCGTTTGCTGTGTGGGCGCAGGTGTTTCTGCGGGCAGGAGCGATGGTGACGTCCGAGCCGATGGCACCGAACGACGGGCTCGCGATCTGTTCGGCGAAGGGTTGCCGGCAGCCGGCCGAGTTCCTGATCCGCTGGCGCAATCCCCGCCTGCACTCCGGCGATCGACGCAAGACCTGGGCCGCCTGCGGCGAGCACCGCGACCGCCTGTCGGATTTCCTCGACGTCCGCGGTTTCCTGCTGGCCGTGGAGCCGATCGACGCCGAACACTGACCGGACACCCGTTCACGATCGCGCACTAGGCTGGGTGGCATGGCTGCCCCGCTGAGCGAGTCCGCAGCACCGACCGGGCGGTCCGACCGGGTGCCGACCGACAATCCCGCACTCTGGCCGGAGGACGCGCCCTGGCAGCAGGTCTCGCCGCGCCTGGCCTGGGTGCGCCGCGCAGGCATGCTGACCTTCCTGGTGCCGATTGTGGCCGCGGTCGCCGCGACCGCGACCTGGACCGACGTGACGCTGCTGCCGTGGGGGATCGCCGTGGCCGGGCTCGGGTTCCTCGGCTGGGGCCTCGCGGTCGTGACGCGCAGCGTGCAGGCGTGGGGCTACGCCGAGCGGGCGGACGATCTGCTCGTCCGGCACGGCATCCTGGTCCGTCGGCTGTCGGTGGTGCCGTACGGCCGGATGCAGTACGTCGACGTGAAGGCGGGACCGCTGGAGCGTGCGCTGGGAATCGCGACCGTCCAGCTGCACACCGCCGCGGCGGCGTCGGACGCCGCGATTCCGGGCCTGCCGACGGTCGAGGCCGCGCGGCTCCGGGACCGTCTGGCCGCGCTCGGCGAAGCCCGGGCAGCCGGCCTATGACCGAGGACCCGCCCGCCAGGGTGACGTCCCCCGACACGACGCCGCCGCCGGCGTCCACGGAGCCGGGCCTTGCAGAGCCGAGCGCCCCGGGACCGGGCCTCCCGGGACCGGGCCTCCCGGGACCGGGCCTCCCGGGACCGGGCCTCCCGGGACCGGGCCTCCCGGGACCGGGCCTCGCGGGGCCGGCGGACGGGGAGTTCCGGCGGTTGCACCCGCTCAGCCCGCTGATCCGCGGTGCGCGCGGCATCGGCGTCGTCGGCGCGCTCGTCTCCTATCAGGCCTGGGGCTCGGCGGGCTGGCGCGCGCTCGCGATCGCGGCCACCGTGATCGTCCTCGGCTGGTTCGCCGTCGCCTGGGTCGCCTGGCGGTTCACCGGCTTCCGGGTGGCCGCGCGGGAACTGCACGTCCGCGACGGCATCCTGTCCCGGCGTCAGCGGACGATCCCGCTCGAACGCGTCCAAGCGGTGGACGTCGTGCGGCCCGCGCTGGCCCGGCTGTTCGGGCTGGCCGAGGTGCGGATGGAGGTCGTCGGCGGCGGCAAGGACGCCGAGGCTCCGCTCGCCTACCTGACCACCGCCGAGGCCGAGCGGCTCCGCGTCCACCTGCTGCGGTTGGCCGCGGACGCCGGAGCAGCCGCGTCGCAGCCGACCGTCCCGATGGGCGACCTGACAGAGACCGCACCGGCGCCGGTGACCACCGCGGTCGGTGGACTGTTCCGGGTGAACCACCGGCTGCTGATCTTCTCCCAGCTGCTCACCTTCAACACGCTGTCCGCGCCGTTCCTGCTGGTCATCCCGATCCTGGAGTTCACCAGCGAGGACCCGTCGTCCGCGGCCGTCTTCACGTTCGTCAGCGGCATCGTCGGTCTGATCCAGGTTCCGGTCCGCCGCCTGCTCGGCGAGTGGGGGTTCACCGTCGGACGCGACGCGGACGGGCTGCGTGTCCACCGGGGCATGCTCGACGTCCGCAACCAGACGATCCCGATCCCCCGCATCCAAGCGGTGCGGATCCGGCAGCCGCTGCTCTGGCGCCCGTTCGGCTGGGTGCGGATCGAGATCGACGTCGCCGGGTACGGGCAGGGCGGCGAACAGGAGAACGGCCGCAGCGCGCTCGTGCCGGTGGCTCCGGCCGCGGAGGCGTTCGCGGTGCTGCACGCCGTGCTCCCGACCGTTCCATCGGCCGGTCCGGACGCGCTCGAGCTGCGCCCGGCGCCGGCGCGGGCACGCTGGCGTGCACCGTTCCAGTACCGGCGGCTGGCGTACACGGTGACCGACACCGCGCTGGTCACCCGGGGCGGCTGGCTGACCGCCCGGCACGACGTCGCGCTGCACGCCCGCGCCCAGAGCGTCCGGATCTCGCAGGGACCGTGGCAGCGCGGGCTGGGCCTAGCGTCGGTGCACCTCGACCCGGCCGGTGGCCACACCACACCGACCGTGCTGCACCAGGAGGCCGCGCACGCCGCCCGGGTCGCAGCCGACCTCGTCGACCGTGCCCGAGCCAACCGCGCCCCCGCCACGGCCGAGGCGGCCCACTCGGCGGACCCGGCGCCGGCTGCGGACGGTCAGTCGGCGGAGCGCCCGACCGCGTCGGGCTCCTCGGCGGCCGAGGGCGCCCGCGGCGCCTGAACCACCGCCGAGGCGCCGTCCTCCGCGGGCGACGCCGACGTGGGTGCGGCCGCCCGGAGCAGCGACTCGGCGGCCTCGCCTACCCGGCGCCCGCTGCGGCGCGCCCACCACCGCTCCCCCAGCCAGACCACGAGGAACACGGCACCGACGTACACGTAGCCGACGATCGCGTCGATGATGTAGTGCTCACCGGTGTAGACCAGCGTCAGTGACATCAGGACCGGGTACGCCAGCAGCAGCGGGATCCAGCGCTTCCGCACCCGGGTGAGGAAGAACGCGACCGCGCACATCGCGAACGCCGAGTGCAGCGACGGCATCGCCGCCACCGGGTTCGACATCGACTGCCCGATGCTCAGCAACTTGGTGCCGCCGTGCAGGCCGATCGCCTCCCAGCCGCGCCCGGACATCCGGGCGACCTCCTCGGCGATGTAGCCGTGCTCGGACGCCCACCACGGCGGGGCCGCCGGATACAAGAAGTAGGTGACCAGACCGGCCGCGGTGAGCGTGAACCAGCGCCGCATGAACCCCGCCCAGAGCGGCCGGCTGCGGACCCAGAGCACGGCCGCGATCGTGAGGCACACCACGAAGTGCGAGAAGTAGACGAACGACGCGAGGACGTCGTACCAGTGGACGTAGTCCGGGTCGTAGAGATGTTCCTGCGCCCAGAGCGTCGGGATCGTGCCGCCGAACAGCCACTCGTCCGCGTGGATCATCTCGGTGACGTGCGGCGCCACGCCGTTGTCGGCCAGGCCACGGCTGTAGTCGTAGGCGACCAGGAGCAGGACGATCGGGGTCCAGTCCCGGGCGAAACCGAGGTGGTGCCGCCACGGCTGGTCCGGCCGGAACGCGATGGTGCCGAACCAGAGCCAGAGCGCGGCCAGCATCGGGTCGGTCGGCAGCCCGACGAAGTACCAGTAGATCGCGAAAGCGACAGCGAACAGCGGAACCGCGACCCGACGCTTGGCCAGTAGCTCCCGAACGCGACTGCGGGCCTCCGGACCGTGGTCGGGTTCCTGGGGTGGCTGGGTCGCGGTGTCCTCCAAGATCACCCGGCCGAGAGTACAGCCGCCTGGCTCGCCCCGGCCCGAGGCCGGGGCGTGGCCCAGTCGGCTAGCTCGCCGAGGCCGTCGGCCTAGCCCGCCGAGGCCGTCCGGGACGAGCCGCCACCCACCAGCCGCGGCAGCAGGCTCCCGATCGGCTCGGACAACGTGGCGTCCGCGACGCCGTCGTACGGCGTCGGGTCGGCGTTGAGGATCACGACCTTCGCACCCTGCTTCTTCGCCACCTCGACCAGACCGGCGACCGGCTGCACGGACAGCGACGTCCCGATCGCCAGGAACAGGTCACAGTCCGCCGCGGCCGCCCGCGCCTTCGCGAACACCTCCGGCACCAGCGGCTGACCGAACGAGATCGTGCCCGCCTTGAGGATGCCGCCGCAGCGCAGGCACGCCGGGTCCTCGTCGCCGGCGGCCACCCGCTCGAGCGTGTCCGACATCGCGAACCGCGAACCGCACGAGAGGCACTCCACCTCGTAGAGCGACCCGTGCACCTCGATCACCAGATCTTCGCTCGTACCGGCGAGCTGGTGGAGCCCGTCGATGTTCTGCGTGATCACAGCGCGTAGCCGGCCGTGCGCCTCGAGATCCACCAGCGCGTAGTGCGCCGCGTTCGGCCGAGCCGTCCACGCGGCGTGCGCCCGTCGGATCTCCCAGGCCTCCCGCCGGACGTCGGGGTCGGACACGTAATCCCGCAAGGTGAACAACCGCTGTGCGCCCGGGTTGCGAGTCCACACCCCATTAGGGCCGCGGAAATCGGGGATGCCGCTATCGGTACTGATACCTGCACCCGTCAACGCGGTTACCCGTTTTGCGTCCGCGATCCAACGCGCGACCGCCTGCCCGTCCCTCATGCGCACAAACGCTAGGCGTACCAGCCGTCGAGTACCAGCCGTACGTGCGTGTCCGCTCGACGTCACGAGCCGAAAGTTGCGGCGACTGCGCGCCGGAGCGTACCGCTGTGCCCATCGGTCACCCCGTACCCTCCCGCCGCACGCCCCGGTTCCGGGCACCGCATAGGCTGCGCGGCATGTACCTTCCGCTCGGCCTGACCGGTCGGTCCGTACTCACGGTGACCGACGCCGACACCGCGGCGGCCGTCGGGTCCGGCGACGTCCCGGTGCTCGCGACCCCGCGGCTGCTCGCGCTCGCCGAAGCCGCGACGGTGGACGCGATCCGCGAAGCGCTGCCCGCTGAGCTGACCACGGTCGGCGTCCGGGTCGAGGTCGCGCATCAGCTGCCGACGCCGGTGGGTGCGACCGCGACCGCGACCGCGACGCTCGACACGGTGGACGGCCGGGCGCTGCGGTTCACCGTCGTCGTGCGGGACGACGTCGAGAGCGACGACCCCGGTGACAGCGGTACCGGGGACGGTCGGATCGTCGCCGAGGCCGTCGTGGAGCGCGCCGCGATCGACCGCGCCCGCTTCCTGGCCCGGCTGGATCCGCGCGGCACCACCAACGAGGGAGCACGATGATCGACTGGGTGGAGGCGGCCGACCGCGTGCTGGTCTGGCGCCAGCCGGTGCTGGACGTCAACGCGGTGCTCGTGCTCGGCGACGCGGGCGCCCTCGTCGTCGACACGCTCTCGACGCCGGCCCAGGCCGGTGAGCTCGTGGATGCGATCCGCCGGGTGACGTCGCTGCCGTGGCGGATCGTCAACACCCACCACCACTTCGACCACTGCTACGGCAACGCGGTGCTCGCCCCGGACGCCGCCACCGAGATCTGGGCCCACAGCGAGTGCGTCGCCCGGTACGAGCGCTGGAGCGCCGACGACGGCGGCAAAGCCAGGGTGGAGGCGGTCGCGGCGGAGTACGCGGACTCGATGCCGGAGCTGGCTGCGGCCGTCGCCGGCGTGACGCTGCGCGGACCGGACCACCCCGTGCCCGGCGGCGCCACGCTCGACCTGGGCGGCCGCACAGTCGACCTGCGGCACCTGGGCCGCGGGCACACCGACAACGACCTCGTCGTCGTGGTGCCGGACGCGAACGTCGTGCTCGCCGGCGACCTGTTGGAGGACGGCGCGCCGCCCTCGTTCGACGACTCCTGGCCGCTGGAGTGGGCCGGCACCGTGGCCGCGCTGATGGAGCTGGGCCCTGCAGCGGTGGTGCCCGGCCACGGCGGCACGATGAGCCCGGACGCGGTGGCCGCGCAGCACGCCGACCTGACCGCACTGGAGTGGGCCTGCCGGGACGGGTGGCGCGACCGGGCCCCCGCCGAGGAGGTCGCCGCGCAGGCGCCGTTCGGCTCCCTGCTCGCCGTCGAACGCGCCTACGCGTTCCTCGACGGCAAGCTCTAACAAACCTGTCCCCGCTATCGACCTACCGCCGTGCGGTGACAGGTCGATAACGGGGACAGACCTTTCGCCCTACCGCTGGCGGATCGCGCGCTTGGTGAGGAGCTGGGACTCCGCGGGTGCGGGACGGGGGTCGATCCGGCCCTCGACGAAGATCGAGTGCCAGACGCAGAACACCAGCACCGTCCACACCTTGCGGGAGTTGTCCGCCTCCCCGGCCCGGTGCGCCTGCAACAACCGGTCGACGTACTGCAGGTCGAGCAGGTCCCCCGCCTTCGAGTCGGCCAGGATGCCGCGCGCCCAGTCGTACATCAGGCCCTTGAGCCAGACCCGGGTCGGCACCGGGAAGCCCAGCTTCGGCCGGTTGACGATCTGCGGCGGCACGACCTGCTCCAGCGCCTGCCGCAGCGCGTACTTCCGGATGCCCTTGCTGGTGACCTTGAGTTCCTGCGGGATCTTCCGCGCGATGTCGAACACACCGACGTCGAGGAACGGCACCCGGCCTTCCAGTGAGTGCGCCATCGTCATCCGGTCGGCCTTCACCAGGATGTCGCCGCGCAGCCAGGTGTAGAGGTCGATGTACTGCATCTGGGTGACGTCGTCGAGGTAGGCGGCGTCCCGGTAGTGCTGCTCGGTGACGTCGGTGTACTGCACGCTCGAGTCGTAGTGCCGCATGAGCTTCTGCTTCTCGGGCTCGGTGAAGATCCGCGCGTTGCCGTAGTAGCGCTCCTGCAGCGGCGTGGTGCCCCGCTCGAGGAAGCTCTTGCCCTTGACGCCCTCCGGGATCACCTTGCTGACCGCCCGCAGCCCCTTCTGCAGCGGGTCGGGCAGCGACGTGATCGGCTTGAGCGAGAGCGGCTCGCGGTAGATGCCGTAGCCGCCGAAGAACTCGTCCGCGCCCTCGCCGGAGAGCACGGCGGTCACCTGCTCGGACGCCTTCTTCGCGACGAAGTACAGCGGCACCAGCGCCGGGTCGGCCACCGGGTCGTCGAGGTGCCAGACGATCCGCGGCAGCGACTCCATCATGTCGTTCGCGGTGATCAGCGCCGGGAAGTTCTTCACCCCGAGCCACTTGGCGGACTGCTCCGCGACCGTGATCTCGGAGTACCCGTCGACCTCGTAGCCGGCGGTGAACGTCAGGATGTCCGGCTTGTGTTCGCGGGCCAGCGCGACGATCGCGGTCGAGTCGATACCGCTGGAGAGGAACGCGCCGACCGGCACCTCGCTCTGCAGGTGCAGGCCGACCGACTCGCGCAGCACGTCCCGGATCTCGGCGAACAACCGCTCCGGCGAGGACGTCGGCGTCGGCCGGAAGTCGGGCCGGAAGTACCGGTTGCGGACGACCTCCTGGCCGGGCTTCCAGGTGAGCGACTCGCCGCTCTCCAGCCGGTTGATGTCCCGGTGCAGCGTGCCCGGCTCGGGCACGTACTGCAGCGTCAGGTAGTGGGAGAGCGCCGCGGGGTCGAGGCCGGCGTCACCGGAGCGGGCCGCGGCGGAGAACGGCAGCAGCGCCTTCTTCTCGCTGGAGACGTAGATCCCGGTCGGGGTCACCGTGTAGTGCAGCGGCTTGATGCCGAAGTGGTCCCTGGCGGCGAACGCGGTGCGCTCGAACCGGTCCCAGATGATGAACGCGAACATGCCGCGGAGTCGACTGACGAACTCCGGACCCCAGTAGTGGTAGGCCGCGACGATCGCCTCGGTGTCGCCCTCGGTGGCGAACGACGCGCCGACCTCGGCGAGCTGCTTGCGCAGGTCGAGGTAGTTGTAGATCTCGCCGTTGAACGTGATGACGTACCGGCCGTCGGCGTACTCCAACGGCTGGTGCGAGTTCTCGACGTCGATGAACGCGAGCCGTTTGAAGCCCAGCACCACGTCGTCGCCGGACACCCGGACCCCGGTTTCGTCCGGGCCCCGGTGGTGAATGCTCTCCAACGCGGCAGCCACCCCGTCGCGCTGGTGGGAGGCGTCGCCGCAGGAACTGACGTAGGTGAGCAGACCGCACATGGCCGCCATCTTCCCACTGCCTGCCCACCCCGAGCGCGTGCGGTAGGCCCCACTGGATCGTCGCAGGTGAGCCCTGCGGACCGTCGGACACACGCGGTAGCGTCGGATGCGCACGCAGAACACCCAGCAGCCAACCGGGGGCCGCCAGATGAACGACAGCGACGCTTCGACCACGCCGGCTGCGTTCGAGGGGCCCGAGGGCGGCGAGCTGGCCGAGACCGACCCGTCGATCACCACCGCGAGCCACGACCTGCCGGTACCCGAGCGGCTGGCCGAGTTCATGCGCACCGGCTGGGCGGAGGCGCCGTCCGGCCCGATGGCGCCGGAGCCCGCTGCGCGCTACACGGCGGCCCGCCGCGCCCTACTGGCCGAACGGTTCCCCGGGGAGACGCTCGTCGTCCCGAGCGGCACCGCGAAGGTGCGCAACAACGACTCCTCGTACGAGTTCCGCCCCGGCTCCGACCTGGCCTGGCTCACGACCTGCTACGAACAGGACGCGGTGCTGATCGCCGGCCCGGAGGACGCCACGCTCTACGTCCGGGTGCGGGCCTCACGCGAGTCCGACGAGTTCTTCCGTAGCCGGGGCGGCGAGCTCTGGGTCGGTCCGCGGCGCTCGGCGGAGGAGTGGACGGCGGCGCTCGGCCTGCCCTGCGCCTCGCTGGACGACCTGGAGAAGGCACTCGCCGAGCTCGACCCGGTGAGCACCCGGGTCCTGCGGGGGTTCGACGGACGGGTGGACGCTGCGGTCGAACCCGTCGACGACGGCCTGCGCGACGGCCAGCTCGCCGCGGCGCTCGGCGAACTGCGTCTGGTCAAGGACGCGTGGGAGGTCGAGCAGCTGCGGGACGCCGTGGACGCGACCGTCCGCGGTTTCGCCGACGTCGTCCGCGCGCTCCCGGCGGACCGCGAGTCGTCCGAGCGCCTGGTCGACGGCGTCTTCGGGCTCCGGGCGCGGCACGACGGCAACACGGTCGGCTACGGCACGATCGCCGCCGCCGGTGCGCACGCCTGCACGCTGCACTGGTGGCGCAACGACGGCGTGTGCCGTCCCGGTGAACTGCTCCTGCTGGACGCCGGGGTCGAGAACCGCCACCTCTACACCGCCGACATCACCCGCACCGTTCCGGTCGCCGGGCGGTTCTCCCCGGTCCAACGCCGCGTCTACGAGGCGGTGCTGGCCGCGCAAGAAGCCGGGATCGCCGTGATCCGGCCGGGCGTGGCCTGGCGGGACATCCACCGGGCGTGCATGCGCGTCATCGCCGGAGCGCTCGCCGAGTGGGGCCTGCTGCCGATCTCTGCCGCCGAGTCCCTCGACGACGAGGTGGGACTGCACCGGCGCTGGACGCTGCACGCGTCCGGACACATGTTGGGGCTGGACGTGCACGACTGCGCGAAGGCCAGGGCGGAGACCTATCTGGACGGTGTGCTCGCGGCGGGCAACGTGCTCACGGTCGAGCCCGGCCTGTACTTCCAACCCGACGACCTGATGGTGCCGCCGGAGTACCGCGGTATCGGCGTCCGCATCGAGGACGACGTCCTGGTCACCGAGGACGGCGCCGAGGTGCTGTCGGCGGCGCTGCCGCGCGATCCGGACGCGGTCGAGGCGTGGATGGCCGCGGAGCGGGCCGCCGGGGTCCGCCTGCCCGCCTGACGCGCTCCGACCGGAGACCGGGGACCGCGTAGGCCCCGGTGAAACCTAGGAAAGGCCTGGAGAACTGTCCAGAATCGGTTCAGCTGGCGGCCGTGGCGGTCAGCATGGGAGCGTGCCCGCTTCGACGGCCTCCTGGCCCCTCCCGGTTCTCTCGGTTCTGTCGCTGCTGGTGATCGCCGGCTCCGTGGGGTGGGCCGAGGCCACCAACGCGCAGCCTCCCGCGGCAGCGGCCGAGACCGCCGAGGCCTCGTTCACCGTGTGCGCCGAAGGGGATTACCCGGCCTACGTGCTGCTGACCGAGACGAAGACCCAGACCGCGACCGCTCAGCCGGGTGCCTGCGTCACCCACACCATCGCCGACGCCGGGACCGCGTACGCGATCGAGGTCTACGGACTCGACGGCACCACACCGTTCGAGATCGGCGAGGACGAGATCGGCGGCGACGGCACCGAGCAGGTGAAGGTCATCGGAACGGTCGAGGCCCCGGACTACGCGGTCGAGTGAGCCGACGCCAGACGCCCGCGGCTCACCGCCTCCCCTCGGCGGTCTCCGGGTCGACCGCGGTGGGTGGCACCGGCTCCAGGTCGCGGCTCGTCGCCGGCCGCTCGATCGGCGTGAAGAAGCCGCTTCCTGTGGGCCGGAGCGCACCGAGACGGTTCACCTTCTTCGGGACCGCCCAGCCGGCGTAGGGCAGTTCGGTACGCCCCTGGTCGTCGGGCGGCGCGAGCGGCTGGTGGATCTCCGTGTACGCACCGTCCGGCATGCGGCGGATGATGCCCGTCTCGACGCCGTGCGCCAGCACCTGCCGGTCGTGCTGCTGGAGTCCCAGACAGATGCGGTCGGTGACCCAGTACGCCACCGCGGGCAGGAGCAGTAAGCCGATCCGGCCCGCCCAGGTGACCGCGTTCGTGCTGATGTCGAACGTCAGGGCGATGGCGTCGCCGGCACCGGCGAGCGTCAGCACGAGGTAGAAGGTGAGGGCCATGACACCCGCAGCGGTGCGGCTCGGGGCGTCCCGGGGGCGGTCGAGCAGGTGATGCTCTCGCCGGTCCCGCCGCACCCGGGCCTCGATGGCCGGGTACGCCATCGGCAGCACGACCAGGATCGTGGGCAGCACCACCGCCGCCCAGAACAGCGGCGGGACGACGTACCCGGCCCCGATCGGGATCGTGACCTCCCAGGGCGGCATGAGCCGGACCGCGCCGTCGAGGAACATGACGTACCAGGCTGGCTGCGACAACGCCGCCGAGACCGCGGCGTGCGACGGCCCGAAGAGCCAGATCGGGTTGATCTGGAAGAGGCCACCGAGCAACGCGAGCACGGCGCAGACGACCATGAACAGTCCGACCTGCTTCGTGACGTACTGCGGGAAGGCGCGCTGGCCCACAACGTTCGCGCTCGTGCGGTGCGGGCCCCGCCACTGGGCGGGCTTCTGCCCGAACCGCAGTGCCGCCAGGACGCCCGCCAGCACGACCAGAAGTACGGGCAGCAGCAGGTGGAGGAGGTACAGGCGACCGATGATCACCTCGCCCGGGTACTCGCCGCCGAAGACCGACGTCGCCAGCCAGGTGCCGACCACGGGCACCGACATGAGGATCGCCGACAGGATTCGCATGCCGGACGCGGAGAGGCCGTCGTCCAGGACCATGTAGCCGGTGTAGCTGGTGAACAGGCCGGTCCAGAACAGCAGCAGGCTGACCACCCACTGCGCCCTCCGCGGCTTGCGGAACGCGCCGGTGAAGAAGACCCGCAGCAGGTACAGCACGATCGACGCCAGGAACAGCATCGCCGCCCAGTGGTGCAGCTGACGCAGGAAGAGACCACCGCGGACGTCGAACGAGAGGTCCAGCGTCGAGGCGTACGCCGCGGACATGGTCGTCCCTTGTAGCCGCGTGTACGAGCCGTCGTACACGACCTCCTCCATCGACGGCTGGAAGAACAGCGCGAGGAAGGTGCCGGTGACGACCAGCACGACGAATGAGTACACCGCGATCTGACCCAGCAGGAACGACCAGTGATCGGGGAAGACCCGGTTGAGCAGCGCGCGCACCGGTGTGACGGCGCGCGCCGCGGCGGCCACCGCCTCGTCGCCTCGCTTCCGCGGGGCCGCGGCAGATCGCGGTGTGTCGGTTTCGTCCATTCCAACCTCCTGCTCGTGGAGGTGCGCCGCGCGGACCGCGCGTCGTCCCGTTGCGAACATGGAGATGCCGGCCGGCCGGTCGATGTGACGGTTCGGGCGCGTGACGTCCGCCACCGGCCGGGCCCGTGGGCTCAGTCCCGTGCGCCGGAAGGTGTGGGGCGAGCACGTCCTGCCGACTCGTTCGCGCGCGCGTTGATGGCTGCGCCGAGCTGGGCCGGGTGGCTGAGGTGAGGGTGATGGCCCGCGTCGGGAATGGTCGCGACGTCGTGCTCGTCGTTCCCCTCGACGAGCGGATCGCGGTCGCCGACGATGAGCTGGACGGGCACGGGGCAGGAGCGCAGTAGGTGACGCAGCCTCGACCGCTCGGCCTCCCGCTGAGCGTCCCGTAGCCACCGGGCGGTCCGGCGTGCCACACCTGGTCGTCGCAGATTCGCCGCCACGCTGGCGATCGCCTGGTGGGCGGCGTCCTGACCGGAAACGGCCGTCGCGGCTGGTGCCACGTCGAGGTGCTCTCCGAGCAGGGAATTGGTGAGCTGACCGGCGGTCGCGTGCCGCAGCATCGTCGTCCCGACCATGACGGTCCGCAGCAATCGGGAGGGACGTCGCTGCAGGAAGTACGGCGATACCAGAACCAGTCGGGATACCCGGTCCGGATGGGCGTTGGCGTAACTCAGCGCCGCCCCAGCGGCAGCGGAGTGGGCGACGAGCGTCGGACGGGTCCGTACCGGGCTCAGCAGCTCGGTCAGCCACTGTGCCGCGGTTGCCGTGGTCGGTGACGATCGGCCCAGGCCGGGAAGGTCCGCGCGCAGCGCCGCGCCGTCGAGATGGGACAGGAGGCCCTGCCACGATTCGCCGTCGAGGGGTAGGCCGTGCAGGAGGACGAACCGCGGTGCGCTGCGCTCTCCGGCCAGGTAGGTGCGGCCGCCGGCGACGAGGTGGAAGCCGCCGGGGACCGGGCTCGGTGCTGCGCCGAACCGGTCGGCGACGAGCCGGTCGGCCCAGCGTCGCAGGACGTCTCCGACGGGCGGTTGGGACAATCCAGCCGCCGCGGCGATCCGGTCGGCCGATGCCGTGTCGTACCGGTCCTCGGAGAGAAACGACAGTGTCTCCGGCTCCACGCGGGTGAGCGCCTTCGGTAATCGGCGCACCAGGCCGACGGGCACGATGCGCCGGGGCGCCGACACTCCCAGGTGGGTGACGAGCTCTGCCACGAGATCCGGGAAGTCCGGTGTCGCGCCGTCGAGAACCCAATGCGCCGTCAGTGGGCCCTCGTCGTGCAGCGGAACCGCGGCCATGAACCGTGCCAGATAGTCGACCGTCACCACCGGCACGAAGGTGCGCCGGGAGCCGGCCAGCGCCGGGAGCCCACCGTTCCAGAGGTCGCGCACGGTCGTGGCGAGCCCGATGTACTGCTCCGCCTCGCCGGTGACGGAGTGACCCACGACCGTGCTCGGGTTGACCAGCGTCAACGGCACCGCCTCTCGGGCGGCCACGACCCGCAGCGCCGCGTCGGCTTCGACCTTGGACGCCTCGTAGGCGCCGAGACGCCGGTAGCGCTCGCGCGATTCGTTCGCCGACCACGGATATCGCGCCTCTGGGACGCTCACCCGGTAGCCGGACAGGTGGACGAGCCGACGTAGCCGCGGCAGACCGGCGCCCCAGCCCAGGACGTTCAGCGCACCGTCCACGTTGGCTCGGCGCGCCTCGTCGGGCGCCATGCCGAACTGGTACCGGCCGGCCACGTTGAACACGTCGCGAACGGAGCCGAGGATCTCCTCGTCGGCCGCGCGCGCCAGTCGTTCGCGGCTCAGATCGGTGTCGATCGTGGTGAGCGCGCCGTCGTCGGCGCCGTGCTCTCGCAGCCAGTCACGCAGTCGTGCTGCGCTGCCGGCTCCGCCGCGAACGGCTGCGGCGACGACCCGGCCCTGGCCGAGCAACTCCAGCAGCAGCCAGCGGCCGATGAACCCGGTGGCTCCGAACACCATCGAGTCGATCGTCTGAGGGATGGCGTCGGACTGGGCAGGATGCAGCGTCACGGGATCTCCAAGTAGACCGATCTACCTAAATTTTGCCCACGCGGAAAGGGTCCGCAGGGAGACTCAGCCGAGCAGCGTCTCGACCACTCGTCGCACTTGTTCCAGCGGTTGAACACTGCGTCGGGCACGGCCGAGAAGCAGTGCACCCTCGACCAGAGCCAGCACTGACGACGCGAGGTCCTCGGCCTTCGCGGGGTCAGAACCTTCCGCGATCAGCCGGCTCGCAAGGAGCTGCTGCCACCCCAGATACGCCTCCGCGCAGACACTCTGCAGGGCGTCGTTCGACGCGGCGACCTCCAGCGCCACCGTCGCCAATGGGCAGCCTTTGGTGTAACCGGACGCGTGCATCCGCTCGGCGAACACGTCGATCAGCTGCTGCGCCAACGCCAGTGCGGTGGGCGCATTCGCCTCCAGTTCCCGGATCAGCGCAGCGACCTCGTCGCCGGCGTCACTCAGCGCCGCCGCGACCAATTGGTCCTTGCCGCCGGGGAAGTGGAAGTACAGGGAGCCGCGCGGCGCGCCGCTCTCGGCCAGGATCTGGTTCAAACCGGTACCGAAGTAGCCTTGCGCCTCGATCAGCGTCCGGGCCGTGCTGACGAGCCGCGTTCGTGTTTCCCGACCCTTCGCACCCATGGCCAAAGAATAGACCGATCTACATATTGGAGCAACCGGCCTTCGGGCGCCGGCCCCCCAACGTCGACCTGAACGTCAGGACGCTCGATGGCGTAGATCACTGCATCGGAATGGGTAAACCCCTCACAAGGCGTTGACCCACGTCGAGTACGATGCAAGACGGACGTACGGTTTACAAGCAGAAGCCAGCCGCTTGCCAGGTGGAAAGACGAGTAGGCGAGACTGGCGGAGAGAACCGACGAAGGAGTGCGACGTGTCAGAGGGCTCCCCCCCGCGCATCGACAGTTTCGGGTCGGCCGGCTCGCTCACGGTCGGCGACGAGGAGTACCAGATCTTCCGGCTGAGTGCCGTCGAGGGTCTCCAGGAGAAGATCGCCCGCCTGCCGTATTCGCTCAAGGTGCTGCTCGAGAACCTGCTGCGGACCGAGGACGGCGCGAACGTCACCGCCGACCACATCCGCGCGCTGGCGAACTGGGATCCGGAGGCTGAGCCGGACACCGAAATCCAGTTCACGCCCGCCCGGGTCGTGATGCAGGACTTCACCGGCGTCCCGTGCGTGGTCGACCTGGCCACGATGCGCGAGGCGGTCGCGGAGCTCGGCGGCGACCCGGCGAAGATCAACCCGCTCGCGCCGGCCGAGCTGGTCATCGACCACTCGGTCATCGCCGACGTGTTCGGTGCGGCGAATGCTTTCGCGCGCAACGTCGAGCTGGAGTACGAGCGCAACTTCGAGCGCTACCAGTTCCTGCGCTGGGGCCAGGGCGCGTTCAACGAGTTCAAGGTGGTCCCGCCGGGCACCGGCATCGTCCACCAGGTGAACATCGAGCACCTGGCACGGGTCGTGATGGTCCGCGGCGACGCGAACACCGCCTACCCCGACACCTGCGTCGGCACCGACTCGCACACCACGATGGTCAACGGGCTGGGCGTCCTGGGCTGGGGCGTCGGCGGCATCGAGGCCGAGGCCGCGATGCTCGGCCAGCCGGTGAGCATGCTGATCCCGCGGGTCGTCGGCTTCAAGCTGCACGGCGAGCTGCCCGAGGGCACCACCGCCACCGACCTCGTGCTGACGATCACCGAGATGCTGCGCAAGCACGGTGTCGTCGGCAAGTTCGTCGAGTTCTACGGGCCCGGCGTCACCGCGGTCCCGCTGGCGAACCGGGCCACGATCGGCAACATGAGCCCGGAGTTCGGCTCCACCGCCGCGATCTTCCCGATCGACGACGAGACCGTGACCTACCTGCGGCTGACCGGCCGGTCCGAGCAGCAACTCGCGCTGGTCGAGGCGTACGCCAAGGAACAGGGCATGTGGCACGACCCGTCGGTCGAGCCGGTGTTCTCCGAGTACCTCGAGCTGGACCTGTCGACGATCGTGCCGTCGATCGCCGGGCCGAAGCGCCCGCAGGACCGGATCGTGCTGGCCGAGGCGAAGGCCCAGTGGCGCGGCGACATCCGCAACTACGTCGGCGACGAGGACCAGTACGTCGGGGGCCCTGCGGACGAGGCGTCCGAGGAGTCGTTCCCGGCGTCGGACTCCCCCGCCAACGGTCGCAACACCGAGGCCGACAAGCCGCACCACGGCGCTCCCGGCCCGAACGGCCGCCCGTCGCGCAAGGTGCCGGTGACGATGGCCGACGGCACCACGTTCGAGCTGGACCACGGTGCCGTCGTGATCGCGGCGATCACCTCCTGCACGAACACCTCGAACCCGTCGGTGATGATCGGCGCGGCACTGCTGGCGAAGAAGGCCGTCGAGCGGGGCCTGACCCGCAAGCCGTGGGTGAAGACGACGCTGGCTCCGGGGTCGCAGGTCGTCAGCGACTACTACGACCGGGCCGGGCTCACGCCGTACCTGGACAAGATCGGCTTCAACCTGGTCGGTTACGGCTGCACCACGTGCATCGGCAACTCCGGCCCGCTGCAGGACGAGATCTCCGCCGCGATCAACGAGGCCGACCTGGCCGTCGCCGCGGTGCTGTCCGGCAACCGTAACTTCGAGGGCCGGATCAACCCGGACATCAAGACGAACTACCTGGCGTCCCCGCCGCTCGTGGTGGCGTACGCGCTGGCCGGGTCGATGGACATCGACATCACCACCGAGCCGCTGGGCACCGGGTCCGACGGCAAGCCGGTCTACCTCTCCGACATCTGGCCCTCGCCGCAGGAGGTCGAGGAGGTCATCGCCTCCGCGATCCACAGCGAGATGTTCTCCCGTGGCTACGCGGACGTCTTCGCCGGTGACGAGCGCTGGCAGAACCTGCCGACGCCGACCGGGAACACGTTCGAGTGGGACACCGAGTCGACGTACGTGCGGAAGCCCCCGTACTTCGAGGGGCTCTCCCGCGACACGACGCCGGTGACCGACATCTCCGGCGCCCGGGTGCTGCTCAAGCTCGGCGACTCGGTGACGACCGACCACATCTCCCCCGCCGGGGCGATCAAGGCGGACTCGCCGGCCGGCAAGTACCTCACCGAGCACGGTGTGGAGCGGCGGGACTTCAACTCGTACGGGTCGCGGCGCGGCAACCACGAGGTGATGATTCGCGGCACGTTCGCGAACATCCGGCTGCGGAACCAGATCGCGCCCGGCACCGAGGGTGGGTTCACCCGGGACTTCTCGTCGGATGGCTCCGTCACGACCGTGTACGACGCCGCGCAGAACTACGCGGCCGCGGGAACGCCGCTGGTGGTGCTCGCGGGCAAGGAGTACGGCTCGGGGTCGTCGCGTGACTGGGCGGCGAAGGGCACCGCGCTGCTCGGCGTCAAGACCGTGATCGCGGAGTCGTACGAGCGGATCCACCGGTCGAACCTGATCGGCATGGGCGTGCTGCCGCTGCAGTTCCCGACCGGGGAGTCGGCGGAGTCGCTCGGGCTGACCGGTGAGGAGACGTTCTCGTTCACCGGCGTCACGGAGCTGAACAACGGCACCACGCCGCGGACGGTGAAGGTCAGCACGGACACCGGCGTCGAGTTCGACGCGGTGGTGCGGATCGACACGCCGGGTGAGGCCGACTACTACCGGCACGGCGGGATCATGCAGTACGTGCTGCGCAGCCTGCTGGGCTGACGGCAGTCGTTCGGGCGGGCCCCGGAGCGCTGTGCTTTCGGCGAGCTTCGCGCCGCCGGAAGCGCAGCGCTCCGGGGCCCGCGTGCATTCCTAAACCAGACGTACGGATTGCAAGAGGCCTTCCGGGCTGACACGATCGACGTATGCCCAAGGTCAGTCAGCTGCACCTCGACGCCCGTCGGCAAGAAATCCTCGCCGGCGCCAGGGCGTGTTTCGCCCGACACGGTTACGAGGGTGCGACGGTCCGTCGGTTGGAGGAGGAGACCGGCCTGTCCCGTGGAGCCATTTTCCACCACTTCCGGGACAAGGAGTCGCTGTTTCTCGCGGTTGCCGAGGACGACGCCGCCGAGATGGCGGCGGTCGTGGCCGAGCAGGGCTTGGTCCAGGTCATGCGGAACCTGCTCGACGACGAGTTCAGCCCGGAGCAGGCCGGGTGGCTCGGCACGCAGCTGGAGGTGTCGCGTCGGCTCCGCACCGACAAGGACTTCGCCGCCCGCTGGGCCGCGCGCTCGGAGGCGATCTCGCAGGCCACACACGACCGGCTGACCCGGCAGCGCGAGGCAGGCGTGCTGCGCGACGACGTCGATCTGGAGACGCTGCAGCGGTTCCTGGAGCTCGCCCTGGACGGTCTCGTCCTCCACCTGGCGATGGGCCGCCCCGCCGCCAAGCTCGGCGCCGTCTTGAACCTCGTCGAAGAAGCCGTCCGCCGCCGCTAGTGGGCGGCCCGCTACCGGCGAGCCTGGATTATTTGGCCGCCGTCGTACGGGATGTCGTCTTTGACGACGAAGCCGGCGTCGGCCAGCTCGGCACGCAGTTCCTCGGGCATAACCGGCCAGGTGTAGAACTCGGTCTCCTCCACCGAGACCACCTCGCCCTCCCCGTCCAGCACCGTGTAGCGGTACTCCCACCACTGCCGCTGGCCGGCGGATTCGCCGCGCACCGACCCGACGACCGTGTGCGTGCCCACGGCGACCCGGCCGAACTCGCGCGGCTCCTGCGCGATCGGCTCGGTGAGGTGCGGCTCGTCCAGCAGGAACACCCCGCCGGGGACGAGCGCGTTGCGCACCCGCTCCCAGATGTCCGGGCGGTACGGCGGCGGGAACGCCGGGCTGGTGTCGAGGCACACCGCGAGGTCCGCGAACTCGCCGAGCGCCAGCCGCTCGGCGGTCTCCGGCAGCACGGTGGTGCGTGCCCGGAGACCCGGAGCCGCGGCCAGGCGGGCATAGAGCGCGGTCCGCATCCCCACCGAGGGTTCGACCGCGATGATCGGCACGTCGGGGGTCTGGGCCCCGAGTGCCGCGAGCACCGAGCCGGTGCCGGCCCCGAGGTCGAGGATGCCGTGCCGGACGTCGGCTCCGACGGCCGCGAGTAGTGCCTGCGTCCGGGCGGCCGACCGCTCGGTGTGCAGCAGGTCGTAGTACTGCGCCGCAGCCGCGTAACCGTCCACCACTGCCCCACCTCCCCCGTGTTGCCCTCAGCGGCGACCTTAAGCGCAGCGTGTGGCTTTCCGGCAGGCCCGAACCCAATTCTTGAGGCAGAGATAGGGCTGGTCAGCGCCGTCTGCCCGGTTTGCCGCATAAACCCGCGGGCCGGGCGGCGACGGGAGCGCGCACGGATCGGGAGCGGTGCGGGACGGGTGCACGGGAGCGATTCGGGTCAGCCGGCAACCGTCCGGCGCCGACAGGACGGCCGTGACGACGCTCCCGATGGCCCGCCGCCTCCGTACCTTCGGCGCCGCTCTGACCCTATCCGTGCTCGCCGGCGTCGGCGCCGCTCCGGTGGCGGCCGCTGCGGCGGCGGCCCCGGTCAAGACTCCGGTCGCCCCGGCGAAGCTGCCCGCCGCGATCGAGTCGCTGACCCCCTACGTCCCCCAGAGCTCCTGCGAGTGGGTCGACAAGCCCGGCGCTATCGCGTTCGGCGCGCTCCTGAAAGCCACCTACCCCGGCACGTCCTACGGCGTCACCCGGTCCTGCACCGGCACGATGGCCAGCGAGCACTACGACGGCCGGGCCGTCGACTGGATGACCTCGATCCGTAAGCCGGCTCAGGCCGCGCAGGCCACGGCCGTACTGAACTGGCTCTTCGCCACGGACGCCGCGGGCAACGAGAACGCCAACGCCCGCCGGCTCGGCGTCATGTACATCATCTGGGACGGCAAGATCTGGGGCAGCTACAACGCGACGTGGAAGCCGTACTCCACCTGCGCGTCGCACCCGGAGGCGAGCTGGGACACCACCTGCCACCGCGACCACGTGCACTTCAGCCTGAGCTGGGCCGGCGCGATGAAGCGGACGTCGTTCTGGACCGGCGCCGTGGCGGCGAACGACTACGGGCCGTGCCGCACCGCCGACCTCAACTACGCGGCGCCTTACCAGGCTCCGAACAAGACCAAGTGCACCTCGTACCCGACGCTCAAAGCCGCGGCCGGCTCCTCCGCCGCCTACGCGGGGCTGGTCAAGTTCTCCGGTGCGCAGCTGCAGAACGGCGCCGGTGGCAACGCGGTGAAGGCGCTGCAGACCGCGCTCGGCGTCCCGGCGGACGGTGCGTTCGGGCCGAAGACCGGTGCCGCGATCACCGCGTTCAAGACCGCGCGCGGCCTGCCGGGCACTGCGGTGGTCGACGCCGCGACCTGGCGTGCGCTGCTCGCCGCCCTCAAGCCGGCGGCGACGGCCGGCGCCCCGAAGCCGGCGACGAAACCGGCCACGAAGCCGGCGACCAAGCCCACCACCACGAAGCCCGCGACCACCACGAAGCCCACCAACCCGCTCACCCAGTACCGCAACACCGTGTTGAAGTACGGCTCCAAGGGTGCGGCGGTCACCGCGCTGCAGCGTCGACTCAAGCTGCCGACGGTCACCGGCACGTTCGCGACCAAGACCCAGAACGCGGTGAAGATCTTCCAGCGGACGCACCACCTGAAGGTCACCGGCGTCGTCGATCGCACGACCTGGACCGCCCTCGGCGCCTGACCTGAACCGCCCGACCCGCCCGAACGCCCGTGGGTGGAGTGCTCCCAGCACTCCACCCACGGGCGTTTCGCCTTCCTTCCGTTCTCACGCGATTACCCACCGTGGCGAAACTGAAGCCTTGTGGATGTATCAGCCGGTCGAACGTCCAACGGCGCGACGCAGGAATGACGATCGGTAGCCGTGAAAACGGTAAGGTGATCCGGTAATGTCCGTTTTCGGAGGCCATCTTGTGACCGCTTTGGACGTTTTGTTAATGCTGTGAGTCCGATTAGCGAGGTTCATGGCGCTTCTACGCTTGAAGGCATGACCCCCGTGAAATCACTCACCGTCACTGACCGCACCGCCGACAGCGCAGTCACCCGGGCCACCACCGGCGCCTCCGCACCGGTCTTCGTGGACACCACCGGCCGCCGCGCCCGCTGGCTCCGCGTCCTCGCTGTCGTCGTCTGCCTGGCCTTCGCCCTCTACCTGGGCACGATGGCCAGCGGAGTGTTCGGCTCGTCGGTGGACCTTTCGACCGCGATGCCGAGCGCCTCCGCCACGGCGTCCGCGACCGCTTCGGCCGCCGCGGGCTAGCCCGGCCGAGCCGGGAGTGGCGGCGCGCACCGACCGCCCGCCGACCCCGGTCGGCCGACCCAAGGACTGCGATGCCCCGGTCCGCCCGCCGCACGCCCAGCCCGCACGACCAGCGCCGTGGCGAACGGCGGACGCGCGGCCGGGTGCCGGTCGTCATCGTCCTTCTGGTCTTTCTGTGTGCCGTGCTCTTTCTCAACGCGATCGCCACGGCGTCCGTCGGCGCGTCCAGCACCGTGCACGAGGCCGGGAGCGCGAAGAACGTCCCGTCGGAGATCACCGGCGGCGGGCCGGTGATCGACACGACACAGGGCCGCACCACCGCGTCGTTCGCGATGAAGGCCAACACGATCGCGCTGACGTTCGACGACGGCCCCGATCCGACCTGGACCCCGAAGATCCTCGACGTGCTGAAGAAGCATGACGTCGACGCGACGTTCTTTCTGGTCGGCGCTCGCATCACCGAGGACCCGTCGATGACCAGGCGGGTCCACGACGAGGGCAACGAGGTCGGCATCCACACGTTCACCCACGCCGACATGTCCACGATCGGTGCCTGGCAACGTCGTCTGCAGTACTCCGCGACGCAGATGGCGGTGGTCGGCGCGACCGGCGACACGACGTCGCTGCTGCGCTTCCCGTACTCCTCGACTGCCGCCGCGATCGACGACACCTACTGGCCGATCATCACCGAGGCCGGCTCGCTCAACTACGTCACGGTGGTCGCGGACGTCGACGGCGAGGACTGGGCGCGCCCGGGCGTCGACGAGATCGTCGAGAACGCCACCCCCGAGGAGGGGAAGGGCGCCGTCGTGCTCATGCACGACGCGGGCGGCGACCGGAAGCAGACCGTCGAGGCGCTCGACGTCTACATCCCGAAGATGAAGGCGCTGGGCTACACGTTCACGACGCTGTCGGAGGGCATCGACTTCGGCGACGGCAGCACCGCCACCGTCCACCGCTCCGCGACCACCAGCGAACTGCTGCGGGGAAAGGCCGTGCTCTACGGCATCTGGCTGGCTCACGAATTCGTGCTGTGGTGCGCGTACCTGCTGATCGTCGTCGGGGTCCTCACGATCGCCCGGCTCCTGCTGATGCTGCTGCTGACCTGGCGGCACCTCGCCCGGCAGCGCAGACAGCGCCGACGCGGTGGCTCGCCGCCGGTCACGCTCCCGGTCTCGGTCGTCGTGCCCGCGTACAACGAGAGCGCGGGCATCGAGGCCGCGGTCCGATCCCTGGTCGCCAGCGAGTACGTGGGACGGACGGCGGACGGAGCACCGGCGCCGGTGGAGGTCGTGGTCGTGGACGACGGGTCGACCGACGGCACCGCGAACCTCGTCGAGGCGCTCGGCCTGCCCGGGGTCCGGATCATCCGGGTGGAGAACGGGGGGAAGGCCCGCGCGCTGAACATCGGCGCGGCCGCCACCACGCACCCGATCGTCGTCATGGTGGACGGGGACACGCTGTTCGAGCCGAGTTCGATCGGCGCGCTGGCCCAGCCGTTCGCCGACGCCGGAGTCGGTGCGGTGGCCGGCAACGTCAAGGTCGGGAACCGGCGCAGCCTGCTCGGGCGCTGGCAGCACATGGAGTACGTCACCGGCTTCGCGGTGGACCGGCGCGCGTACGAGATCATGCGCTGCATGCCGACCGTGCCGGGCGCGATCGGAGCGTTCCGGCGGGAGGCGCTGGAGCAGGTGGGCGGCGTCAGCGACGACACGCTCGCCGAGGACACCGACCTGACGATGGCGCTGAGCCGGGCCGGGTGGCGCGTCGTCTACCAGGATCAGGCGCGGGCCTGGACCGAGACGCCGGCCACGATGAGCCAGCTCGCCACCCAGCGGTACCGGTGGACGTACGGGACGATGCAAGCGATGTGGAAGCACCGCGGCGCGTTCTTCGACCGCGGGCCGTCCGGCCGGTTCGGACGCGTCGGGCTGCCGTTCTTGGCGCTGTTCGGCGTGGTCCTGCCGTTGCTCGCGCCGCTGATCGACGTCTTCCTCATCTACGGGCTGCTGTTCTACGACGCCGCGCTGACCGTGCTGGGCTGGCTGGGGATGCTCGCGGTGCAGCTGGTCATCGCCGTGATCGCGTTCCGGCTGGACAAGGAGCCGCTGCGGCCACTGTGGGCGTTCCCGCTGCAGCAGATCGTCTACCGGCAGCTGATGTACGTCGTGCTGATCCAGTCGGTGGCCACGGCCCTGACCGGCGCACGCCTCCGCTGGCAAAAACTCCGCCGCACCGGGGACATCAGCACGGCCCGCTGAGGACGACGCTGACAGCCGCGCCCTCAGCGCGCTCCGCCGCCGTTACGAATACAGGCGCGCCTGGCGGCGCTTCATCTGCCAACTGCCTCGGGCGGACGCTTGGGCGCGTGCCGCCGCTCGTCAGGCGGCGGTGGGGGCGAACTGGGTTTCGTATAGGGACGCGTAGAGGCCGCGCGCCGCCAGGAGTGCGGAGTGGGTGCCGCGCTCGACGATGTGGCCGTTCTCGACGACGAGGATCAGGTCGGCGTCCCGGACCGTGGAGAGCCGGTGCGCGATCACGATCGCGGTCCGATCCGCCAGCGCCTCGTCCAGCGCCTGCTGCACCGCCCGCTCGGAGTCCGAATCCAGGTGCGCGGTCGCCTCGTCGAGGATCACCACCCCCGGCGCCTTCAGCAGGAGCCGAGCGATCGCCAGCCGCTGCTTCTCCCCGCCGGAGAGCCGGTGCCCGCGCTCCCCCACGACCGTGTCCAGCCGATCCGGCAGCGACCGGACCAGCGGCTCGATCCGGGCTCGGCGGAGCGCGTCCCACAGCTCCTCGTCGGACGCACCGGGCCGGGCGAACAGCAGGTTCGCGCGGATCGTGTCGTGGAAGAGGTGCGCCTCCTGGGTGACGACGCCGACGGCGTCCCGCAACGACGCGGTGGTCGCGTCCCGGACGTCGACGCCGCCGATCAGCACCGCGCCGGAGTCCACGTCGTACAGCCGCGGTACCAGCTGGCTGATCGTCGTCTTGCCGGCCCCGGAGGGTCCGACCAGTGCGACGAGCTGGCCCGGCTGCGCTGTGAAGTCGACGTCGTGCAGCACCCGCGTCCGCGGGCTGCTGTCCAGCACCGCGACCTCCTCCAGCGAGGCGAGCGAGACCTCGTCCGCGGCCGGGTAGCTGAACGAGACGTTCCGGAACTCGACGCTGCGCGCCCCCGGGGGTATCGGGACCGCGCCGGGCTTCTCGGTGATCATCGGCGGCAGGTCGAGCACCTCGAAGACCCGGTCGAAGCTGACCAGGGCGCTGGCGACGTCGAGTTGGACGTTGGAGAGCGCGGTCAGCGGTCCGTAGAGCCGGGTGAGCAGCAGCGCCAGGCTGACGACCGTTCCTGCGGACAGGCTTCCGGCCAGCGCCAGCCAGCCGCCGACGCCGTAGACCAGCGCGGTCGCCAGCGCCGCGACCAACGTCAGCGCGGCGAAGAACGCCCGTGAGTAGACCGCGGAGAGGATGCCGACGTCACGGACCCTGGCCGCGCGCCGGGTGAACGCCTCTTCCTCTTCCTCCGGCCGTCCGAACAGCTTGACCAGCACCGCACCCGCGACGTTGAACCGCTCGGTCATCGTCGTGTTCATCGAGGCGTTGAGCTCGGCCGCCTCCCGGGTGATCCCGGCGAGCCGCCGTCCGACCCGCCGGGCAGGCAGTACGAAGATCGGCAGCAGGACGAGCGCGGCGGCGGTGATCTGCCAGGACAGCGTCAACATCACCGCGAGCGTGAGCACCAGCGCGATGACGTTCGAGACCACTCCGGACAGCGTCGAGGTGAACGCGCGCTGTGCCCCGATCACGTCGTTGTTCAACCGGCTGACCAGCGCGCCGGTCTGCGTCCGGCTGAAGAACGCGACCGGCATGCGCTGGACGTGCGCGAAGACCTGGCTGCGCAGCGACAGGATGATGCCCTCACCGATCCGGGACGAGAACCAGCGTCCGACCATCGAGAGCACGGTGTCGACCACGGCCAACCCGGCGATCACCAGCGCCACCGTGACCACCGCACTCCGCGGGCCGCCCCGGCCGATCGCGTCCACGACCCGCCCGGCCAGCACCGGCGTCAGCACCGCGATCACCGCCGACACCACGGTCGTCGCCAGGAACACCGTGATGTCCCGGCGGTACGGGCCGGCGAAGGACAGGATGCGCTTCGCCGTCCCGGGCGGGAGCTTCCGCTGCGTCTCGGGGCCCCCACGGCGCATCGTGCGCATCAACTGCATGGCCGCCATCGGCTCGGTCATCGGGCGCCACCTCCGGCTCTGTCATACAGCACGGCCTCCGGCTGGGTGCAACGCTGTAATCACCTCCGCTGTTCCGCCGCGGGGCTCCGGGCTTCACCCCCACTGGCAGGATGGGGCCGTGCGCCTGGCGACTTGGAACGTGAACTCGGTGACTGCGCGGCTCCCGCGGCTGCTCGACTGGCTCGCGACCACGAAGCCGGACGTCGTCTGCCTGCAGGAGATCAAGTGCAGCGCCGAGGCGTTCCCGGCCGCAGCGGTGGCCGAGCTCGGTTACGAGACCGCGGCCCACGGCGACGGACGCTGGAACGGGGTCGCGCTGCTCTCCAAGGTGGGCCTGGACGCGGTGACCCGCGGGCTGGTCGACCAACCCGGCTTCCCCGACCCGGAACCTCGGGCCATCGGCGCGACCTGCGGCGGCGTCCGGATCTGGTCGGTCTACGTGCCGAACGGCCGCGAGCCAGGCCACGCGCACTACGCCTACAAGCTGGCGTGGCTGACGGCGCTGCGGAACACCGTCGCCGCCGAGTTGGGGCCGGCGCCGTTCGTCGTCGCGGGCGATTTCAACGTGGCCCCCACCGACGACGACGTCTGGGACCCGGCCGCGTTCGTCGGCGCCACGCACGTCACGCCGCCCGAGCGGGAGGCGCTGGCCTCGCTGCGCGAGGCCGGTCTGGTCGACGTCGTGCCGCGACCGCTGAAGTACGACCACCCGTTCACGTACTGGGACTACCGCGCGGGAGCGTTCCCGAAGAACCTCGGCATGCGCATCGACCTGTTCTATGCCGACGCCGCCCTCGCGGCCACCGTCAGCGACGCCTACGTCGACCGGGACGCCCGCAAGGGCAAGACTCCCTCCGACCACGCGCCGATCGTGGTCGACGTCGCTCAGTCCGTGGTCGCGTAGCGGTCGTCGAGGCGGCGGGCGAACGACTCGCGTTCCGCGGCTGCCTGTTCGCATGGGGTTCGCTGCGGTGCTCCGGCGAGCAGCGCCTTGGTCTCGGCGAGCGCCGCGCGGTCGGCGGAGAGCAGGTCGGCGACGAACGCGTCGGTGACCGCGGTCAGCTCGGCCTCCGGCACCGCCCGGGACGCCAGCCCGAGCCGCTCGGCCTCGGCCGCACCGACCCGCCGACCGGTCAGGCACAGTTCGGTCGCGCGCCCGGCACCGACCAGGTCGACCAGGCGGCCGGTGGTTCCGAGGACCGGCGCCGCTTCGCTGCGCCCCCCGGTCAGCGCGAACGACGCGTCGGTAGCGACCAGCCGTAGGTCGCAGCAGAGCGCGAGTTCGACGGCGACGCCGGCCAGCGGACCCCGTGCGGTGGCCACCGAGACGACGTCCGCCCGGCGGAGCCACCCCACCGCGGCCTGGTAGGAGGCCAGTACGGAATCCCGCTCCTCGTCCGAGAGCGACGCCAGCCGAGCCGAGACACTGCCCGTAGTGCTCGGATCACTCTGGGAACTCGACCCGGCGAGTTCGAGCACGACCACCCGAACGTCACCGGTCAGATCCGCTCCGATCCGAGCGAGTTTCTCCAGCGTCCGCACCGTTGTGTCGCCGAACCGACCGAGCGGCCCGACGACGACGGTGAGTACCCCCTGCCGGTCGCGCCGCAGCTGCGGCACAACCCACTCGTCAGTACTGTCCGCCCAGGTCACCTGGGTACTCCCCGGCTCCAGCCGAGCCCCATCGGTACCCCGCCCCCTCTGCGTCCGGCCTTCGTGTCCGAGCCTACGCACCGCGCGGACGTATCGAACGTTCGGCGGTAACAGGGGCCGAACGGACCGAACTCTCACCTCCAGATCGTGAGTCGCTCGCGGCACGCCTTACCCTGAAAGCCATGGCTTCCGGCTACCGGTATGACGACTCCCGCCCGAACGGCGGGACGTACGACCCTCCCCGCGGCGCGGATCCTGACGCGACGGCCTACCGCCGGCCCCGCGGCGGCGAAGGTGACGGCTACCGCGAGGGTGGCCACCGTCCGAACCCGGAGCCAACCAGGGCGCCCCAGCCACCGCGCGCGCCGGAGCCCCGCGGGGCGTACGAGAACGACGGCGGCGCCTACCGCGACCCGGCCTCGTTCGACGACTACAACGACCGGGCCGGCTACGGCGGCTACGAGAACGACCGCGGGCGCCGCGGCGACGACCGGTACGACGAGCGACGGTCCGGCCGGTACGACGAGCGCGACCCCGGATACGGGGCCTCCTACGACGACCGCGCCTCCTACGACGACCGGGCCAACTACGACGACCGGGCCCCCCACGCCGACCGGGCCCCCCACGCCGACCGGGCCTCCTACGACGAGCGGGCCAACTACGACGACCGGGGCCGTCGCGGTGACGACCGCCGCGGGTACGACGACCGCGCCGCCTACGACGACCGGGGCTACGACCGGCCGGTCGGCTACGAGCAGGATCGGCGCAGCGACCGGCGACCGGACGGCCGTGGGTACGACGACCGCGCCGGCTATGACGGCCGGGGTTACGACCGCCGGGGCGGCTACGACGATCGGGACGAGCCGGGACAGGAGACCCGGCGGGTCCGGCCCGAGGAGCTCGGCCTGCCCGCGTTGAACCGGCGGGGGGCCCAGGGGCCGTCCGACGCGGAGACGAGCATCATCCCCGCGGCCCGCCCACCGGCCGACGGTCCGCCGCCGCGCCGTGAGCCGCCGCCGCCCGAAATGGACTCCGAGTCCACGATGCTGTTACCGAGAGCAACTGACCGCTCACCCCTGGATCGTGCGCTGCGCGATCAGGACAGCGAACAGACGCAGATGTTCGTGCCGCGTCCACCGGCGGGCGCGGCCGGTGGTCCGCCGCCGGGGCTCGCCGGGACCCGCGTCGGCGGTCCGCCGCCCCCCGACGCCGCAACCCAGATGATCCGCCGCCCCGAGGATCTGCCCCGGATCGACGTCCCGGGCATGCCCGCCGGCAGCGACGATCAGGCGACCCAGATGTTCGCCCGCCCGGACGACCTCGGGCGGCCGGTGTTCGTCGACAGCAGCGGCAAGCGGCAGCGGGGTCTGAAGATCGTTCTGGCCCTGGTCGGCATCATCGGGCTGCTGTTCCTGATCGGCGTCATCGTCAGCCTCACCACCGGGGCCGGGCCGGACGTCATGCGCGGCACGTTCGGCGAGCAGGACGACAAGACCCCGACGCCGGTGCAACCGTCGACGAACGAGACCCCGCCGACGACCCGTCCCTCGGCCTCGAGCACGGACGGTCCCGACGCGCAGAACAGCCGCGAGCCGCAGCGGTCCACCGGCCCGTCCCGCTCGGCGGCGGCCCCGCCGCCGGCCGAGGAAGAGCCGGTGGAGCCGACTCGCCGGCCTACGCGGTCCCCCGATCCGGAGCCGAGCGACGACGAGCCCGGCGGCAACACGCCGACGCCGACCGGCAACGCGACCGCCAGCAGCAATCCGCCCCCAGGCGGCGGCAACTGAGCACGGACTACTTGGGGCACCACTATTGCCCCCAGAATTAAGAATTGTTGAAGTAGGACATTTCCGTTACAGGGATGGTTAGCCCAGTCCCGTTCCCTTTAGCCTGTGCACATGGCTCTCGTCCGTACAGACGACGCCACAGGCGTCACTCCCGCGTTCTGGACTCCCTCGATCACCAAGGCCGCCGAGGACGGCGAGGTTCCCGAGTCCACGGACGCGACAGCGGTATTACCGGATTCGGCGACCGCGGAACGGCCAGAATCGCCGGCCTCCTCCGGCCCTCCGGGGGCCCCGTCGACGGCGCCGGAGGGCGATACCCCGGGAACCACCCACGCGGCCGCCAGCGACGACCCCACGCCCCTGCGTAGCGCCCCCGAGTCCGACGCCGCGCCGAGCGGCACCTCGGGATCGCCTGTGCAGACCGAAGCGGGCCAGGAAGCGTCGGCGGACAGCACCGCCGATACCCAGCTGCTGCGCCAGGTCGCCGACGCCGACGCCCCGGTGTTCCTCGACACGACCGGCCGACGCCGACGCCGGTTACGCGCCCTGGTCTGGCTCGTCGGTCTCGCCGGACTCACCTACGCCACCATCCTGGTCGTCAGCCTGCTCGGTGGGCACAGCACCCAGTCGCTGACCGCCGCCCCGGAGTTCCGTCCCGGCGAGAAGCAGTCCCCGCCGGCCACCGCGGCACCAGTGGCCACCACAGAAGCCGAACTGGCCCGCCCGACCGACGCGGCCGTCGACCCCAGACCGACGGCGCGGGCCACGGCGGACGGTCCCGCGACGAGCCCGGCCGCCCGCTCACCCCAACCGGGTCGCAGCGGCAGCCAGGCGGCGCGTTCCCCGTCGGCCGCTCCGACGGCGAGTGCACCCACGCCTTCCGCGTCCGCGGCCGTACCCACTCCGTCGCCGAGCGCCGGGGTCCTCGACGGACTCGTCGACACGCTGTTCCCGTGGGCGTCGTGACCAGCGGAAGTAACCAGTCGCGATTGGCCGGTCACTCTTCGTGATCAAGGGAGAGGCCGCGTCAGCGAATCACTGTGAGTTACCTGATAGTCGGATTCTATACAGCGCCTCGGATTCGCCCGACTTACCGCGAAATGACCTACCCTTCTGTCCGGATAGCACTCCAAATGTAAATAACTGAGCGTGACATAAGGCGTCACCGATGGGTCTTTAGTCTCGAAGCGTGAACACTGTCGCTCCCCACGACGTCACGCAGAGTCTCGAACCGATCGGCGCCGACGAGCTCGGCTCCGCGTCGCCCGTCTTCGTCGACACGAGCGGCCGCCGGCGACGCCGGGTACGCGTCGTCGCCGGCTTCGTCTCCGCGTGCTGCCTGCTCTACACCGGACTGCTGGCCTTCAGCTTGCTCACCGGCGGCTCGGTCAGTCTGAACACCCTGTTCCCGGACGGGGAGGCGGCCGCCGCCACCCAGACCTCGTCAGCGCCGAGCGCCGCCGCGTCGGAGACCGAGAGCCTGTCGCGGACGACCACGTCGTCACAGAGTGGTGGTTCGACCACTACGGACAGTGTCTTGGCGCCGAGCGTGGCTCCGAGCTCGGTCGCCACGGTGAAGCCCTCGACCGGCGCGACGACGGCCCCGGCCGTACCGACGACGGCGCCGACCACCGCCCCGACCACGGTGCCGACCGCCGCGCCGACGACCACCGCGCCCACCACCGCGCCGACGTCTGCGCCCACTACGGCACCCAGCACCGCTCCCATCGCGGAAGCACCGGGCACCGGCGCGGGGGCCACGGCTCCGTAGGTCCTGCGCACGCAGAAGGGGTCCATCCCCCACGGGACGGACCCCTTCGGCAGCGCTTCGGGCCTCAGGCCAGGGAGACGAGCTCCATCAGGTCGTCGGACCAGTTGTCCTCGACCCCGTCGGGCAGCAGGATCACCTTCTCCGGCTTCAGCGCCTCGACCGCGCCCGGGTCGTGCGTCACCAGGACGACGGCACCGGTGTACGTCGTCAGCGCGTCCAGCACCTGAATGCGGCTGACCGGGTCCAGGTTGTTCGTCGGCTCGTCCAGCAGCAGGACGTTGGCGGACGAGCTGACCAGGCCGGCCAGCGCCAGCCGGGTCTTCTCACCGCCGGACAGCACCCCGGCCGGCTTGTTCACGTCGTCTCCGGAGAACAGGAACGCACCGAGCAACCGGCGCAGCTCGCCGTCGCTGCTGTCCGGAGACGCGGACCGCATGTTCTCCAGCACGGTCCGCTCGGTGTCGAGCGTCTCGTGCTCCTGCGCGTAGTAGCCGAGCTTGAGCCCGTGGCCGGGCACGACCTCGCCGGTGTCCGGCTGCTCCAGCCCGGACAGCAGACGCAGCAGCGTCGTCTTCCCGGCACCGTTCAGCCCCAGGACGACGACTCGGGTGCCCCGGTCGACGGCCAGGTCGACGTCGGTGAAGATCTCCAGCGAGCCGTAGCTCTTGGAGAGGCCCTCCGCGGTGAGCGGCGTCCGACCGCACGGCGCCGGCGTCGGGAACCGCACCTTGGCGACCTTGTCGGAGACCCGCTCGTCGGCCAGCCCGGCCAGCAGCTTCTCGGCCCGCTTGGCCATGTTCTGCGCGGCGGTCGCCTTGGTGGCCTTGGCCCGCATCTTGTCGGCCTGGGACATCAGCGCGCCGGCCTTCTTCTCGGCGTTCGCGCGCTCGCGCTTGCGGCGACGCTCGTCGGCCTCGCGCTGCGCGTGGTACGCCTTCCACCCCAGGTTGTACTGGTCGACCTCGGCGCGGTTGGCGTCCAGGTACCAGACCTTGTTGACGACGGCCTCGAGCAGGTCGCCGTCGTGGGAGATGACGATCAGGCCGCTCTTGTGGCCCTTGAGGTAGTCGCGCAGCCAGGTGATCGAGTCGGCGTCGAGGTGGTTCGTCGGCTCGTCGAGCAGCAGCGTCTCGGCGTCGGAGAACAGGATCCGGGCGAGCTCGACACGCCGGCGCTGGCCGCCGGAGAGCGTCCGGAGCGGCTGCGCGAGGATCCGGTCGGCCAGGCCCAGGTTCGCGCAGATCCGCGCGGCGTCGCTCTCGGCCGCGTACCCGCCCAGCGCGGCGAACTGGTCCTCCAGCCGGCCGTACCGACGGACCAGCTTGTCGCGGTCGGCGTCGGTGACGGCCTCGGCCATCCCCACCTGCACCTTGTCCATGTCGTGCAGGAGGACGTCGAGCCCGCGGGCGGAGAGCACCCGGTCGCGGGCGGTGACGTCGAGGTCGCCGGTGCGCGGGTCCTGCGGGAGGTAACCGACCTCACCGCGCCGCGTGACCTCCCCGGCGTACGGCAGGCCCTCACCGGCCAGCACCTTGAGCGTCGTCGTCTTGCCGGCGCCGTTGCGGCCGACCAGGCCGATCCGATCGCCGGGCTGGACGCGCAGCGTGGTGTCGGAGAGCAGGATGCGCGCACCCGCGCGCAACTCCAGCCCGGTAACGGTGATCACGTGAGAATTCCTCGCAGACGGACGAACGGGCCGGAACGGAACGGGGCGAAGGTCGGTCTACGAGCGCACCCCACCAGTCTACCCGTCCGTGCAGAGCGATTTCCGGAGCGCGATCCCGGGCGCCCGATTGGTTGGCACGGCACGCCTCCGGGTATCGGACGGGCGCGCCCCCGGCGAGGCGGGGCACGGAACGGGACGGTGCGAGCGATGGACTTCGACAAGGACGCCAATCTTGATCTGTCCAAGGTTGAGGACGCTCGCGGCGGCGGGGGTGGCTTCGGTGGCGGCCCCATGGTCGTCGGCGGCGGCGCGCTGGGGCTGATCGTCACCGTGGTGCTGGCCCTGCTCGGGTACAACACGCTCGGCGACGACTCGACGAGCCCGGCGCCCAGCAGCTCGGCGAACCTGGCGCAGGAGTGCGCGGTGAGCAACACCCAGCGATTCGAGCTAGTGCAGTGCCGGCAGGTCGCGGTCTTCGACGACCTGCGCGACTACTGGAGCACCGAGGGCGCCCCCGCGCTCGGCGCGCAGTACGAGGACCCCCGGCTCCGCTTCTTCACCCAGGGCGTGAACACCGCCTGCGGTCAGGCCACCTCCGCGGTCGGACCGTTCTACTGCCCCGGTGACCAGCGCATCTACATCGACCTGGGGTTCTACGACGACTTGGCGCAGCGGTTCGGGGCGCCGGGTGAGTTCGCCCAGGCGTACGTGCTGGCTCACGAGTTCGGTCACCACATGCAGTACGTCACCGGGTTCGAGCGGGAGATCCGTCAGTTGCAGCAGCAGGATCCGGGCAACCAGAACAAGTACTCGATCGCCCTGGAGCTGCAGGCCGACTGCTTCGCCGGCGTCTGGACGAAGAACGCCACCGGCGGCGCCCAGAGCCTGATCGAGGGCGTCTCGCAGGAGGACATCAAGTCCGCGATCCAGGCCGCCGGTGCGGTCGGTGACGACCGGATCCAGGAGCAGGCCGGTGGTCAGGTCAACCCCGAGACCTGGACGCACGGCTCGGCGGCCCAGCGCGAGCAGTGGTTCAACACCGGCAACACCAGCGGCGACCCGAAGAGCTGCAACACGCTCAACGCCAGGTAGCAGCGCGCCGACGGCGGGCCCGTGACGTTCGTCATGGGTCCACCGTGAGCGGCGCTCGAAACGTCGTGCAGCAGCGCACGGCCCGGAGGCCCCGGCCGCCACCAGGCTGGAGGCATGCCCAACCACGCGCTGTCGAACTACGTCGCCGACCTCCTGTCGTTCACGTCGGCGCCCACCGTCCGCCGGGAACTCGCGGTCACCGCGTCCACGATCGCCCTGCTCGGCGTGCTCTGGGTGATCGGGAGCGACCCGAGCTTCCTGCTGGTCTTCGCCGTCGTCCTGGGCCTGTACTCGGTGCTCCGGCTAGGGCTCGCGGCCTGGAAGCAGACGCGGCAGTCGGGGAAGGCCCGAACCCGATGAGCGCCACCCCGACGAACGCCGTCGACGTCCGCGACCTGACCCGTACCTACCGCTCCGGGGCCGAGGCCGTCCGCGGCATCAGCTTCACGGTCCGACCCGGTGAGGTGTTCGGCCTGCTCGGGACGAACGGCGCAGGCAAGACCTCCACGATGGACGTCATCGCCGGCCTCGCGTCGCCGACCACGGGCACCGTCCGGGTGCTGGGGCGCGATCCGATCCGGGAGCGCAAGGCCGTTCGGCACCGCACCGGCGTCGTCCTCCAGTCCGGCGGATTACCGGGCGAGCTGACCGTCGCCGAGGCCGTCCGGATGTGGGCGGGCACGATGCGCCGCCCGCGGCCGGCCGCCGAGGCGATCGAATCCGTCGACCTGGTCGACCGCCTGGACGTGGCGATCAAGAGCCTGTCCGGCGGTGAACGACGGCGGTTGGACCTCGCGATCGCGCTGCTCGGCCGTCCCGAACTGCTCCTGCTCGACGAGCCGACGACCGGCCTCGACGCGGAGAGCCGTCGGCAGGTCTGGACGCTGATCCGCGCGTTGGTGGCGGACGGCACCGCGGTGCTGCTCACCACCCACCATCTGGAGGAGGCCGAGGAGCTCTCGGACTCCCTCGCCATCCTGCACCGCGGGCGGATCGTCGCCGAGGGCACGCTCGACGAGGTCGTCGCGACGCACCGCGCGGAGATCCGCTGGGGTGCCGCCGCCGGTCGGCCGCCAGCCGGGGTCCTCGACGGCGAGGCCGTCGAGGAGCAGGGCAGGCACGTCGTGGTCCGCACCGGCAACCTGCAGCGGACGCTCGTCCGCCTCCTGGGCTGGACCGAAGACACCGGTGTGGTGCTGCCCGAGCTGCGCGCCACGCCGGCCTCGCTGGAGACCGCGTTCCTCGCGCTGGCCCGCACCGGAGAACCCGTCGATCGCGAACTGGAGGCTGCTCGATGACTGCCGCACTGGCCCGGACCTACTCGCTGGGGCGCGCCGAGGTGCTGCTGCTCCGCCGCAACCGGACATTGCTCTTCACCGCCCTGCTGGTGCCGCTGGGACTGATCGGGCTGCTGGTCGCCGCCCGCAGCGGCGAGATGGACGATGACGCGACCGCCGGGGCGGTCACCACGTTCACCGGCATGGTGCTGCTGTTCGTCGTCTACTACACGATCCTGAGCAGCTCGGTGGCCCGCCGCGAGGAGGGCGTGCTGCAGCGCCTGCGCACCGGCGAGGCCGCCGATGCCGAGATCCTGACGTCGATGGCGCTGCCCGGCACGGTGGTCGCGCTCGCACAGATCCTGCTGTTCGCCGCACTCGGCGGGATCGCGCTGGGCCTGCCGCTCCCGGACAACCCGCTCGTCGTCCTGGCCGGTGTCCTGCTGGGCGCCGCCGTGTTCGCGGTCTTCGGACTGCTGACCGCGGTGATCTCCCGAACCGTGGAGTCGGTGCAGATCACCAGCTTGCCGGTACTCGCTGTCTGCCTGTTCGGCGCCGGCCTGGTGGTCCCGCTGGACTCGATGCCCGCGAACGTGGAGAGGATCTGTGGCTTCACCCCGCTGGCCCCGGTGCTGGAACTGGCGCGGGACGGCTGGATCGGCCCGGTCGACTGGGTGAGCGCGGCCGGCCAGGTGGGGATCCTGCTCGCCTGGATCGGGATCGGCGTCCTGCTGATCCGGACGTCGTTCCGCTGGTCGCCCCGTGCATGATTCGAACGGGGTGAGGCCGGTGAGTTCGTTCAGTGGGTTGCGACGGTGGTGGCGGGAGACCGACGACGTCGGGAGGGTGACGCTCTACACCCGGGTGTCCGTGATCCCGCTGCTCCTGGTCGGGCCGCTCGTCATCACGTCGAACCCGTCGCTGCGCGAAGGCACTGTCGCCGAGTCCGCGCTGCTCATGGTCGTCGCCGTGGTGCTGGCGCAGTCGGTGGCGGTGGCGCTCGTCGTCGACCGGCTGGTGCTGGGCCGTCGGCTGACCCGCCAGGACGTCGCGCTCTGGCTCGGCGCCACGCTGGTCGCGGCGCTGGCCCTGGTGGCACTGCCGATCGGGGACGCCCGCGGGCCCGGTTTTCTGACGGTCGCCGCGTTCGCGATCGCTCCGCTCGGTTCTCTGGGCGCGCGCTGGTACGTGCCGGCCGGGCTCGCCGTGGCCGCTGCGGTCGCCCTTCTGTCGAATGTCCGGCACGAGCACGCCGGCTTGGTCGTCGCCGTGACGTTCCAACTGTTCGCGATTCTGTTCGTGGTCGCGTCCGCGGTGCAGGTCTCGCTCTGGCTGGTCAACGTCGTGCGGCGGCTCGCAGACGCGGACCGGACCCGGGCCGAGCTGGCGGTCGCCGAGGAGCGGCTGCGATTCGCCCGCGACCTCCACGACATCGTCGGACGTGATCTCTCGGCGATCGCGATGACCAGTGACCTCGCCGCCGAACTGGCCCGGCGGGGGCGGCCGGAGGCCGCGGAGCGGGCCGAGGAGGCGCGGAACCTCGCGCAGGAGTCGCTGCGTCAGGTCCGCGCCGCGGTCCGCGGATACCGCGCGATCGACCTGCGGACCGAGCTGGAGGGCTCGGCGGCCCTGCTGCGTTCGGCCGGCGTGACCAGCCGCGTCACGGCCGAGGTCGCGGAACTCTCCGACGACGTCCGGACGGCGGCGGCCTGGGTCGTACGGGAAGGGGTGACGAACGTCGTACGGCACTCCGCGGCCACGCTGTGCCGCATCGAGGTACGGGAAGAAGGAGGCAGGGTGTTGGTGCGGGTCGAGAACGACGGAGCGAGCGGGCCACTCGGGCACGGATCCGGGCTGGTCGGGCTGGCGGAGCGACTCCGCCCGCTCGGCGGCGAGCTGACCTTCGAGCAGCGGGACGATGTGTTCGTGCTCCGCGCCGACCTGCCGACCAGCGCCGTCGTCCAGGAGGTGGGAGCGTGATCCGGGTACTGCTCGCCGACGACGAGAACCTCGTGCGCAACGCGATCGCCGGGCTGCTCGACCTGCAGGACGACTTGCTGATCGTCGCGCAGGCCGCGTCCGGAACCGAGGCGATCGCGATGGCACGCAAGGAACTGCCCGACGTCGCGGTCCTCGACCTGCAGATGCCCGGCGCCGACGGACTCGCCACGGCCGGCCGGATCCACGCCGACGTGCCGGGCTGCGCGACGATGGTGCTGACCAGCCACGGTCGGCCCGGCTACCTGAAACGTGCGCTCGAGATCGGCGTGCGGGGCTTCCTGCCCAAGACGTCGTCCGGCTCGGTGCTGGCCGCCGCGATCCGCACCGTCGCCGGCGGCGGGCGCTACGTCGACCCCGAGCTGGCCGCCGATGCGATCGCCGCCGGCGAGAGCCCGCTCACCCCGCGCGAGGCGGACGTACTGGAACTGGCCGCCGACGGCGCGACGATCGAGGAGATCGCGGTCCGGATCTCGCTCTCCCCCGGCACCGTCCGCAACCACCTGTCGTCGGCGACCGGGAAGCTCGGCGCGCAGAACCGCCACGAGGCGGTCGCCACCGCACGCCGCTCCGGCTGGATCTAGGCGCCGACCCGCACGGTCAACAGGCTCAGCCCTTTGGCTCGTGCGACGTGCGCCGCTTCCCGCTCGAGCTGGTCGGGCGGCAGCGGATCGCTGTCCGGGAACGGGGTCACGACGACCTCCTGGTCGACGACCTCCCACACTCCGACGATCCGGCCGTTCACCACGACGATCGGGGAGATCCACCCGGCGGTCCGGCTCACCGCGGCGCGGTTCTCCTTCCGGAGCAGCGTCTCGTCGTCGGTTCCGGGGCCGAGAACGTACTGGTCGAAGTCACCGAGCAGGCGGACGCCCGCGCTCTCCGGGGCGGCGCTGAGTTCGTCGGCGTGTTCGGTGAGCACGTACGCCTGCCGTCCGTCGACGTCGACCTCGGTGAGGACGTCGCCCAGGTCGGCGAACCATCGGCGCAGCCTCGGCCTGCTGGTGGCGTTCCGCGACAGCCAGCGGTCGAACGTCTCCGGCGTCGCCGGGCCGTAGGCACCCAGGTAGGCCTTGATCACGACGGGTGCGGCGTCGTCGGGCTCCGGAAGCCCTTCCCAACCCGGGAATCGGCTCGCCGGATGCGTGAACGTGACCTTGTTCCCCTGGTTCGGCCCGTGGCACAGCACGCCCCGCCAGGCCAGCGGCTTGAGTACCTGGCCCCAACCCGAGCGCAGCCGCTCCTCCATCCCGGCGAATCGACCGTCCGCCACCACTCCCGCGACCATCTCCTCCCTGGTCAGCACCGCGCCCTTGAGGACGTCGGCCACTTTCTCGGTCAACGCGTCGACCTGCTCCGGTGTCAGCCCCGTGACCCGCTGCCAGGAGGGTTTGCGCCAGAAGCCGGTGGACTCCAGCAGCGACAGGTAGGAGCCCGCGTCGGTCGGCGTGAGCAGGTGCAGCGTTCCCCGCATCGCCCAGGTCTTCATCAGGGCGAGGTCGGCGAATGCCCGGTTGACGCTCGTCCGGTCGGGGTCGGACTGCCGCAGCGCGACCGCCGTCTCCGCCGCACTCCACACCTGCGCCTGGACGCCGCAGAGCCGGCCGACGATCTCCGGCGCCGAGCGGTCGGTACGCGGGTCGAGGAATTGGCGTCGCATCCGCCACGCGGCGACCTGTCCCCTGCTGACCTTCACGCGGACCATCTCCTCAGGTTCAGACGACAGCGACGGCGTCGATCTCGACGAGGAAGCCCGGAGCCAGCGCCGCGACGATCTGGACGGTAATGGCCGGCGGCGGGTCGGCGGGGTTCCAGACCTGCTGGAAGGCCGCCACGCCGTCCTCGATCGGGTGGCCGTCCACCGCGGCGATGCGCCAGTGCACGACGTTCGCCAGGGTGCCGCCCTCGCTCTCCACGATCGTCGCGATGTTCTTGAGCGCCCGCTCGGACTGCTCCCGGAGCGTCGGGCCGACGATCGTGCCGGTCTCGTCGACGCCGTTCTGCCCGCCGATGTAGATCGTTTTCGCCGGCTGCTCGACGACAACGGCCTGGCTGAATGCCGGGCTGCGATGCAGGCCGGCGGGGTTGATGTGTCGTACTCCCATGGCTACCTCCTCGGGCGAGAAACCGGTAATAGCGGTTTCTTCACAACCCGTTATAGTGGTTACATGCAAGCGAGCGCAACCGGTCGTCGACTGCACGACCCCCGAGGTGGGTCGTCGTTCTGGTTCGACGCCGGGGCCGTCTGCTTGGACTTCGCCCACAGCGGGGGCGAGGGACAGTACGCGGTGTTCGAGTCCCTGCACGAGCCCGCCGACCTCGCCGAATGGCTGGCCCGGTCGCCGCTGGACGTGGTCGTGCCAGTAACCCCGCGCGACTTCACCGCGGCCAAGAAGCTGCGCCAGGCCATCTGGGAGACGGCGCAGGCCCAGGCGGCGCGTCAGGCCCTCCCGATCGACGCGGTCACGACGATCAACCGCTTCGCGGCCGTGGCACCGCTGGTACCGCAACTGGCTGCCGACGGCACGGCCGCGGCCTGGGCAGCGCCGGTGCGGACCTCCCAGGTGCTGTCGACGCTGGCACGGGAGATGATCTCGCTGCTGTCCGGGCCTTACGCCGAGCGGATTCGCGTCTGCGCGAGCGACAACTGCCCACTGGTCTTCGTCGACTTGTCGCGCCCCGGCGCCCGACGCTGGTGCTCGATGGAGCGCTGCGGCAACCGTTCCAAGCTCCGGGCCCACCGCGCCCGGCAAGCCTAGGGATCGAGGCAAGCCTAGGGATCGAGGCGGATCCGGACCGCGCGGAACGTGGCCGGGGTCGCCTCCAGGATGTTCCGGCGCGGGTCGGGGACCGTGAGGAAACGCTCGACCGCGCGTTCCCGGAGCGGCGCGAGCGTCGGGGCGGCGAGCGTGGCGTCCACGGCCGCGCGGTCCCCGCCGAGCACCACGGCGTCCAACGACGCGGCCTCGGGGAGCAGGACCCGCGCGGCGGTGGCCGCAGCTGCCTCGGTCAGCTGACGCACCTGACCCTCTCGACGCCGGGCGAACCGCTGCTGCGACCAGCCACCGGCCTTGTTCCGCCCGTGCACTTGGCGGGTGTCGACCTTGGACGTCACCAGCCGGGCGCCCTCGAAGACGCCCGCGGCGTACCCGCCGAGCCGGACGAGCAGCACGCCGACGCGCCGCTCGGCGAGCGCGTGGGCGACCAGCGCGTCGAGTGGGTCGCCCCCACCCACCAGCGGAGGGAACGGCGGATGGCACTCCGCGAGCGCCCCGTCCGCAGCGACCATCGTGACGACGTCCCCGCTGACTTCGGTGCGCGCGGTTCCGTGCCGCTCGGAGAACCCGGCGAGCCACCGCTCGAGCCGCTCCGGCGCCACCTCGACCCAGCGCCCTCCCCCTGCCGCCGGTCGGTTGCCCACCCCGGCAGTTAACCACTTGGACGTCGAGCGCCCGCGGTGTCTCCTGGTCCGGTGGCAGTGGCGGCGTACCGGGTCTTCCTGGGGCTGCAGTTCGCGATGGCCACGGTCACCGGGCTGGTCTACACGACGGTCGTCGTCTACCGGGTGGACGTCGCCGGGCTGAACCCGCTGCAGCTCGTGCTGGTCGGAACCGCGCTCGAGGCGGCCTACTTCGTGTTTCAGCTGCCGACCGGGGTGCTCGCCGACCTGGGCAGCAGCCGGGCCTGCGTGGTGCTCGGAGTCGCGGTCCTCGGCGTCGGGTGCGTGGTCGAGGCACTGCTCCCGACGTTCGCCGGCATCCTGGCGGCGCAGGTGGTCGGAGCGCTGGGGTACGCGCTGGTGAGCGGAGCGCTGCAGGCGTGGGTCGCCGGCGAGGTGGGCACCGCGGGTCTCACCCGGGTGTATCTGCGTGGGTCGCAGGCCGGCCTGGTCGGAACGCTCTGCGGCACCGCGGTGAGCGGCCTGGTCGCCGGAGTGCGGCTGAACGCGCCGCTGCTGGTGGGGGGCGCTGTACTGCTGACGACCGCGGCCGCGCTCGTGGTCGTGATGCCCGAGCGTGGACGGGTGCGCGCGGGCGATTCTGGCGGTGCGGAGCCGGGGGCCGTGGAGACGGTGCGGGCGGCTTGGGGGCTGATCCGGGTCCGGCCCGCGTTCCTGCTGGTGTTCGGCGTCGTGGCGCTCGTCGGAGGGTGGAGCGAGGCGGTCGACCGGCTCTGGGGCGCTCACCTGATCGAGAACTTCCAGCTCCCCGGTCCGGACGCCACGACCTGGTTCAGTGCGCTCGGTGTAGCGGCGACGCTGTTCGGGCTGGGCGTCACCCAGTTCCTCGCCGCACGCGCCGACGACGCGGACACGATGGGGGTGCTGCTCGGCGTCGTCGCGGTGCTGCTGCTGGCGACAGTCGTGTTCGGACTGGTCACGAACGTGTACCTGGCGATCGGTGCCGCCTTGGCGCTGGCCGCGGCCCGGACGGCGTTCGCGCCGGTGCTGAACGCTTGGCTGGTCGAGCGCACCGACCAGTCGGTCCGGGCCACCGTGCTCTCCGCCCGCGACATGTTCGACGCCACCGGTCAGGTCGTCGGCGGCCCGGCGCTCGGCGCGATCGGCACGTGGTGGTCCCTGCGGGCCGCGCTGGTGGCCGGCGCCGTAGCCCTGGCCCCCGCCGCCGCCCTCCTCCTCGTCGCCCGCAACCGCTTGCGCGCGGCGTCCGCGGAGACCGCCTCCGAAGGGCACTGAGAGCGCGAATCCCCGCCACCCGGACGGGCAGCGGGGATTCGCGAGAAACGACCGTCAGACGTTGAAGCCGAGCGCGCGCAGCTGCTCCCGGCCGTCGTCGGTGAAGGTGACGCAGTCGGCCCCCACGGCGCCTCAGACGTTGAAGCCGAGCGCGCGCAGCTGCTCCCGGCCGTCGTCGGTGAAGGTGACGCAGTCGGCCCCCACGGCGCCTCAGACGTTGAAGCCGAGCGCGCGCAGCTGCTCCCGGCCGTCGTCGGTGAAGGTGACGCAGTCGGCCCCCACGGCGCCTCAGACGTTGAAGCCGAGCGCGCGCAGCTGCTCCCGGCCGTCGTCGGTGATCTTGTCCGGCCCCCACGGCGGCATCCAGACCCAGTTGACCCGGAAGTCCTCCACCAGGCCACCGCTGACCAGCGCCGCCCGGGTCTGGTCCTCGATGACGTCGGTCAGCGGACACGCCGCCGAGGTCAGCGTCATGTCCAGCGTGGCGATGTTCGTGTCGTCCACGTGGATCCCGTAGACGAGCCCGAGGTCCACCACGTTGATCCCCAGCTCGGGGTCGACCACGTCGCGCATGGCCTCTTCGACGTCCTCGACCTTCGCGATGTCGAGCGCTGCCCCGCCGGGCGCTGTCGGCTCACTCATGCCGTCGTCCTCTCCGGTGCGGCCACCGCCTGGGCGGTCGCGTCCTTGAAAGCCATCCACGCCAGCAACGCGCACTTCACCCGCGCCGGGTACTTCGCGACGCCGGCGAACGCGATCGCGTCCTCCAGCACCTCCTCGTCCGGCTCGATCTGCCCACGCGACTGCAGCAGCTCGACGAACGTGTCGACGGTGCGGAAAGCCTCCTCCACCGACTGCCCGACCAGCAACTCGTGCAGAACGGACGCGGACGCCTGGCTGATCGAGCACCCGGCACCGTCGTAGGAGACGTCGGCGACGTTGTCGGCGTCCAGGTGCACCCGCAGCGTCACCTCGTCACCGCAGGTCGGGTTGACGTGGTGCACCTGCGCCTCGAACGGGTCGCGCAGACCGCGTCCGTGCGGGTGCTTGTAGTGGTCCAGGATGATCTCCTGGTACATCGCGTCGCCGAACAGGCCGCTCATCAGCACCAACCACCGTTCACCCGAAGAACCTCACCACTTGGTGCAACCCATCGACCAGCGCGTCGATTTCCGCTTCGGTCGTATACAGGTAGAACGAGGCGCGGGTCGTCGCCGGAACCCCGAACCGGACGCAGGTCGGACGGGCACAGTGGTGCCCCACCCGAACCGCGATGCCCAGCTCGTCGAGGTACTGCCCGATGTCGTGCGGGTGAATCGCGCCGAGCGAGAACGAGATCGTCCCGCCGCGCGCCTCGGTCGTGTCCGGTCCGACGATCGTCAGCCCGGGTACCTCGTGCAGGCGCGGCAGCGCGTACTCGACCAGCCGGTGCTCGTGCGCCTGGATGTTCTCCAGGCCCAACTCGGTCAGGTAGCGGACGGCGGCACCGAGCCCGACGGCCTCCGCGATCGGCGGCGTCCCGGCCTCGAACCGGTGCGGCACCTCGGCGAACGTCGAGCCGTCCATCGAGACGGTCTCGATCATCTCGCCACCGCCGAGGAACGGCGGCATCGAGTTGAGCAGGTCCGCCCGGCCCCAGAGCACGCCGATGCCGGTCGGCCCGACCATCTTGTGCGAGGTGAACGCGATGAAGTCGACGCCGAGGTCGGCGACGTTCACCGGCATGTGCGGCACGGACTGGGACGCGTCGAGCATCACCAGCGCGCCGACCTGCCGGGCCCTGGCCACGATCGGCTCGACCGGGTTCTGCGTCCCCAGGATGTTCGACTGGTGGACGTAGGAGACGATCCGCGTCCGCTCGTTGATCAGCGTGTCGATCTCGGACAGGTCGAGCCGGCCGTCGTCGGTGATGCGGAACCACCGCAGAGTCGCGCCGGTGCGCTGACAGAGCAGCTGCCACGGGACGATGTTCGAGTGGTGCTCCATCTCGGAGATCACCACCTCGTCACCGGGGCCGAGCAGCGGGAACTCCGACCCGGCCGGACGCCCCGCCGAGTTGCCCAGCGAGTACGCGACCAGGTTGAGCGCCTCGGACGAGTTCTTCGTGAAGATGACCTCGTTGCGGCTCGGCGCGCCGATCAAGCCGGCCACCGCGTCCCGGGCGGCCTCGTAGGCCAGCGTCGACTCCGAGCCGAGCGTGTGCACGGCGCGAGCGACGTTCGCGTTGTGCCGCGCGAAGTGCTCGCTGATCGCGTCGATGACGACCTGGGGCTTCTGCGAGGTGTTCGCCGAGTCCAGGTAGATCACCGGGACGCCCTCGCCGCCGTCCTCGGTGTGCAGGCGACGCGAGAGGATCGGGAAGTCCTTGCGGATCCTCTCGACGTCGTACGTCGCCAGGCTCATGAGACCGCCCCCGCGGCTGTGATGAACCGCTCGTAGCCCGACTCCTCCAGCTCGTCCGCGAGCTCCGAGCCGCCCTCTTCGACGATCCGGCCACCGACGAACACGTGCACGAAGTCCGGGCGGATGTACCGCAGGATCCGGGTGTAGTGCGTGATCAGCAGCGTGCCGATGTCGCCGTTCGCGCGGGCCCGGTTGACGCCCTCGGAGACGGTCTTCAGCGCGTCGATGTCGAGGCCGGAGTCGGTCTCGTCGAGGATCGCGATCTTCGGCTTGAGCAGCTCGAGCTGGAGGATCTCGTGCCGCTTCTTCTCGCCGCCGGAGAAGCCCTCGTTGACGTTGCGCTCGGCGAACGACTGGTCGACGCCGAGCTGCTCCATCGCGCCCTTGACCTCCTTGACCCAGGTGCGCAGCTTCGGCGCCTCACCCCGGATCGCGGTGGCCGCGGTACGCAGGAAGTTGGAGACCGAGACGCCGGGCACCTCGACCGGGTACTGCATCGCGAGGAACAGGCCGGCGCGCGCCCGCTCGTCCACCGCCATCGCGAGGACGTCCTCGCCGTCGAGCAGCACCGAACCGCTGGTCACCGTGTACTTCGGGTGGCCGGCGATCGAGTAGGCCAGCGTGGACTTACCGGAGCCGTTCGGCCCCATGATCGCGTGCGTCTCCCCCGACTTCACGGTGAGGTCGACCCCGCGCAGGATCGGCTTCGATTCCTCTGAGCCGGTCTGGACGCTGACGTGCAGGTCGCGGATCTCGAGCGTGCTCACTGGGGGAACTCCTGGTTCGTGGTCAGAGATACAAGAACGTCGTCGCCGTCGACCCGCACCGGGTAGACGGGCACCGGCTTGGTCGCCGGTAGGCCGGTCGGTTTGCCCGAGCGCAGGTCGAACCGGGATCCGTGCAGCCAGCACTCGATCGAGCAGTCCTCGACGTCGCCCTCGGAGAGCGGGACGTCGGCGTGCGAGCAGACGTCGCGGATCGCGAAATACTCGCCGTCGGTGTGGATGACCGCCACCGGCTCGCCCTCCACCACCACCGCGAGCGGGGTGTCCGCGTCGAGGTCGGAGACCGCACACACTCGGACGAACGCCATCAGGCGCCTGCCTTGGCCAGCCGCGCGTCGACGGCCTGGGTGATGGACTCGACCAGCTCCGGTTCGCCGATCTTCTGGGTGATCTCGGCGAAGAAGCCGCGAACGACCAGGCGCCGGGCCTCGTCCGCCGGGATGCCCCGGGACTGCAGGTAGAACAGCTGCTCGTCGTCGAATCGACCGGTCGCGCTGGCGTGGCCGGCGCCGACGATCTCGCCGGTCTCGATCTCCAGGTTCGGCACCGAGTCGGCGCGGGCGCCGTCGGTGAGGATGAGGTTCCGGTTGATCTCGTACGTGTCGGTGCCGGTCGCCTCGTCCTGGATCAGCACGTCGCCGACCCAGACGGTGTGGGCGTCGGCACCCTGCAGTGCGCCGCGGTACACGACGTTCGAGCGGCAGTCGGGCACCGAGTGGTCGACGAACAGGCGGTGCTCGAGATGCTGCCCAGAGTCGGCGAAGTAGATGCCGTAGGCGTCGATCTCGCCGCCGCGGCCAGTGAACTCGACCGACGTGTACTGCCGGATCAGGTCACCGCCGAGCGTCACCGCGATGTGGGTGAGCCGACCGTCCCGGCCGAGCTTCACGCGCTGGTGCTGGAGCTGCACCGAGTCGGGCTCCCAGTCGGCCCGGGTGACGACCGTGACGCTCGCGTTGTCGCCGACGACGATCTCGACGTTGTCGGCGAGCGCCACGTTGCCGTGCTGGTCGAGCAGGAACTTCACTTCGGCGTTCGCCCCGACGTCGAGCACCGTGTGGCGGTAGCTCGCGCCACCAGCGTCCCGGCCGGTGACGTCGACGAGCAGCATGCCGTCGACGACGGTGTTCGGCGCGACGCGGACGACGGTTGCCTGCGCGACCTTGCCGTAGGCCTCGGCGGACGGACGGTCGAACGGGACCAGCGCACTGCCGACCCGCGGGTCGTCGGTGCTGACGTGCTCGACGGTGACACCGGCCGGCAGCTCGCCGCCGCCCGTGATTCCGACGCGCTCGGAGAGGGCGTCGGCGGCCGGTTCGGCGCTGCTGTCGTGCAGGCCACGGAGGCGGCCGAGCGGCGTGAACCGCCACTCCTCCTCCCGGCCGGTCAGCCGGGGGAAGTCGGCCACGTCGTAAGAGCGCAGCGCCACGGCCTTGCTGGCCGGCGGCTTGCCGCCGACCGGCCCACCATGGCTGTGCGCTCCGGCGAGCACAGGAGCATCGCTAGACACGTACTGGTTCCTCTTCGACTCGATGTTCATTGGGACCGGTCACCCCGGCACTCTCAGCAACCCTGCGAAAAGACGCCATAGGTCGCCCGGGCGGCCGTCAGGCCGACTAACCGACTGCGCCTTCCATTTGGAGCTCGATCAGCCGGTTCAGCTCCAGCGCGTACTCCATCGGGAGCTCGCGGGCGATCGGCTCGACGAAGCCGCGGACGATCATCGCCATCGCCTCGTCCTCGGTCAGGCCCCGGCTCATCAGGTAGAAGAGCTGGTCGTCGCTGATCTTCGAGACCGTCGCCTCGTGCCCCATCGCCACGTCGTCCTCGCGGACGTCGACGTACGGGTAGGTGTCGGACCGGCTGATCGTGTCGACGAGCAGCGCGTCGCACTTCACCGTCGACTTCGAGCCGACCGCGCCGTCGAGGACCTGGACGAGGCCGCGGTAGGAGGTCCGGCCACCGCCCCGGGCGACCGACTTGCTCACGATGGTCGACGAGGTGTGCGGCGCGGCGTGCACCATCTTGGCGCCGGCGTCCTGGTGCTGGCCCTCGCCCGCGAACGCGATCGAGAGCACCTCACCCTTGGCGTGCTCGCCGGTCATGAAGACCGCCGGGTACTTCATCGTCACCTTGGAGCCGATGTTGCCGTCGATCCACTCCATGGTCGCGCCCTCGTGGCAGACCGCGCGCTTGGTGACCAGGTTGTAGACGTTGTTCGACCAGTTCTGAATGGTCGTGTAACGGCAGCGGGCGTTCTTCTTGACGATGATCTCGACGACCGCGGAGTGCAGCGAGTCCGAGGTGTAGATCGGCGCGGTGCAGCCCTCGACGTAGTGCACGTAGGCGCCCTCGTCGACGATGATCAGCGTCCGCTCGAACTGGCCCATGTTCTCGGTGTTGATCCGGAAGTAGGCCTGCAGCGGGATCTCGACGTGCACGCCCTTCGGCACGTAGATGAACGAGCCACCGGACCAGGTGGCGGTGTTCAGCGCGGCGAACTTGTTGTCACCGACCGGGATCACCGAGCCGAAGTACTCCTTGAAGATGTCCTCGTGCTCGCGCAGCGCGGTGTCGGTGTCCATGAACACCACGCCCTGCTCCTCGAGGTCTTCCCGGATCTTGTGGTAGACGACCTCGGACTCGTACTGAGCCGCGACACCGGAGACCAGCCGCTGCTTCTCCGCCTCGGGGATGCCCAGCTTGTCGTAGGTGTTCTTGATGTCCTCGGGAAGCTCTTCCCAGCTGGTCGCCTGCTTCTCGGTGGAGCGGACGAAGTACTTGATGTTGTCGAAGTCGATGTCACCGAGGTCGGCGCCCCAGTCCGGCATCGGCTTCTTGTGGAACAGCGTCAGGCCACGAAGGCGGCGCCGGAGCATCCACTCGGGCTCGTTCTTCTTGGCCGAGATGTCCCGGACGACCGCTTCGGAGAGCCCACGCTGCGCGGCGGCGCCGGCGACGTCGGAGTCGGCCCAGCCGAACTGATAGTTGCCCAGCGCCGCGATCTGCTCGTCCTGCGTGAGGGGGACCGTCGCGACGGGCGCGCCGGCCTCCGAGCGGTTCTCGGGCGTGATGGCGGTCATGAGGACGTCCTCCCGGGACGGGTGTGGGTCTGGTGGTGCGATGGTGCAGGTATGTGTGTCGTGCACACGCCGTCGCCGTGGGCGATCGTCGCGAGACGTTGGACGTGGCTGCCGAGCAACCGCGAGATCACCGCGGTCTCGGCCTCGCAGAGCTGCGGGAACTCGGCGGCGACCTGTGCGACCGGGCAGTGGTGCTGGCACAGCTGCCCGCCGCCGGCCAGTGCCGACGCGCTGGCAGCGTAGCCCTCGGCCGACAACGCGTCGGCGAGTGCCTCGGCCTTGGCCAGCGGATCGTCGCCCGCGTCGGCCATCGCTGCCCGGCACCGCTCTTCGAGTACCCGGACCCGCTCTTCGGCGAACGTCGTGACGGCGTCCCCGCCGTGCTGACGGGCGAGGAACCGCAGAACTTCGGCGGCCAAGTCGTCGTAGGTGTGCGGGAACGACTGTCGGCCCGCGTCGGTGAGCACGAACTCCTTCGCCGGGCGCCCGCGGCCGCGCGGACCGCGGCCCGGCCGCTCCCGGCTCACCACGCGCCCTTCGGCGAGCATCGCGTCCAGATGGCGGCGCACCGCGGCCGGCGTCAGGCCCAGGCGCTCGCTGAGGTCGGCCGTGGTTGCGGCCCCCTCCTCGAGGAGCAGCCGGGCGACCCGATCACGGGTGCGGACGTCGGCCCCTGGCATCGCCGGACCGGCCGTGGGTGACAGCACCCCGGCAGTCCGCACGAGCGGCTCGACGTTTTTCACAACATCATTGTTGCGGATATCAGCGGGACCGGCCAGCGGCGGTCGTGTGTAGGTGCGAGTGAGCACGATCACCCAGGGTAGCCTTACCTGATTTCGAGACGCCCGAGATTGCTGTGATCTGTGCTCATTGTTGCGCCGTGCCGCTGTGGGGTTTCCACCGCTCCGCGTGGCGGTCGCGGGTTCACCCGGGTGAGCGGCACGATGGGCCGGTGACGCAGCTCCCCGTCGTTTCCTCGGTCTCCGCGATGCCCGCGCCCGCGCCCGCGCGCCACTCCGGTCCGGCCGAGCGCGCCACGACGGCGACCTCGCGNGCGCGCACGCCCGCACCGCGGACGCGGCGGACGCTCGCCGCCGACCTGCGCGCGCTGGGCGTCCGATCGGGTGACGTGCTGCTGGTGCACACCGCGCTCTCCGCGCTGGGCTGGGTCGCCGGGCGCGAGCAGGCGGTGATCCTCGCGCTGCAGGACGCGGTCGGTCCGTCCGGGACCCTGGTCGTACCGACGCAGACCGGAAGCAACTCCGACCCGGCCGAGTGGCAGGCACCGGCGGTACCACCGGACTGGTGGGAGACGATCCGCGCGCAGCTCCCCGGCTTCGACCCGGCACGGACGCCGAGCGACGGCATGGGCTGGCTCCCCGAAACACTGCGCTCCTGGCCGGGCGCGGTCCGCAGCGCCCACCCGCAGACGTCGTTCGCCGCGCTCGGCCCGGCGGCGACGACGCTGCTCGCGCGGCACGACCTCGACTGCCGCTTCGGCGACCGGTCGCCGCTCGCCGCGCTCGCCGCCGCCGGGGCGCGCGTGCTGCTGCTCGGCGCCGGCTACGACGCCTGCACGGCGTTCCACCTCGGCGAAGCGCGGTCGGCCGGCGCACCGCGGGAGCGGCTGGCCTGCGCGGTGCTCGACGAGAACGGCGCGTCCCGGTGGACCAGCTACGTCGACGTGGTGGCCGACGAGCGCGACTTCCCGGCGCTCGGCGCGGCGTGGGAGGCCACCGGGGCGGTCACCCAGGGCGTCGTCGGTTCGGCGCGGACCCGCCTCTTCGACCTGGACGCCGCGGCGCGCTTCGCGTCCGCCTGGATCCCGGTGCACCGCGCCGGCTGGCGCTCTTAGGGCGTGTCCCAAAGGTTCAGGCCGCCGTGGGCGTGGTCCAGGCGGCGGTCCGGCAAGGCGGAGGTTCGTCCGGATGCCGTTCTTGTATCCGGACGGGCCGACAACGCCGCCGGTCGTCGTCTGGGCCTCGCCCACGGTGGGTTGCTGGCCTGTGAAACACGCCCTAACGGAAGACCACCGTGCGGTCGCCGTTGAGGAGGATGCGGTGCTCGACGTGCCAGCGGACCGCGCGGGAGAGCGCCAGGCACTCCACGTCCCGGCCGACCGCGACCATGTCTTCCGGGGCGTCGGTGTGATCGACCCGGGCGACCTCCTGCTCGATGATCGGCCCCTCGTCGAGTGCGGCGGTCACGTAGTGAGCGGTCGCCCCGATGAGCTTGACGCCGCGCGCGTGCGCCTGGTGGTACGGGCGGGCGCCCTTGAAGCTCGGCAGGAACGAGTGATGGATGTTGATCGCACGTCCGGTCAGGTCCCGGCAGAGGTCGTCGGAGAGCACCTGCATGTACCGGGCGAGGACCACCAGGTCGATCTGGTGCTCGTCGACGAGCGCGCGGAGCTTGGCCTCCGCCTCCGGCTTGGTGTCCGGGGTCACCGGCAGGTGGTGGAACGGCACTCCGTGCCAGCGCGCCAGCGCCGCGAAGTCCGGGTGGTTCGACACGATCGCCGGGACGTCGATCTTCAACGCGCCGGTCTCCCGCCGGAACAGCAGGTCGTTCAGGCAGTGTCCGAGCTTGCTGACCAGGATCAGCACTCGCGGCCGGACGGCCAGGTCGTGCACCTCCCAGTCCATGCCGAACTCGGTCGCCACCGGAGCGAACTGCTCACGCAGCTCCGGGGCGCCGCGGCCGGGCGGGCCGGAGATGTGGACGCGCATGAAGAACCGGCCGGTGAACGGGTCCCCGAACTGCTGGCTCTCCAGGATGTTGCAGCCCGCGCCGGCGAGCTGCCCGGCGACCGCGTGGACGATGCCGGACCGGTCGGCGCAGGAGAGCGTGAGGACGAACTGCGGCTGAGGGCTCGCCGCCAGCCGGCCGGTGAAGGACGATTCGGACACGCCGTGGAGGCTACCCGTCGATCGGGTCCGGGCTGGTCCGGGAGGCCTCCGGAGCAGAACGTCTACGGCGCATAGAATGCCCGCCATGAGTACCGCGACCGCCGACGCCGCCGGCTCCGCGACCGCGCCCGCCCCTCCCCCGCGGCGGGGTCCGAGCTGGCTGGAGGCCCTCCGGGATGCGCCCCGGCTGGTGCGGTGGCTCGCGTTCGCGACGATCGTCGGCAACGCCGTGGTCGTGCTGACCGGCGTCGCGGTGCGGCTGTCCGACTCGGGCCTGGGATGTCCGACGTGGCCCAAGTGCACCGACGACAGCTACACGAACACCCCCGAGTACGGGATCCACGGGTACATCGAGTTCGGCAACCGCCTACTGACGATCGTCCTCTCGGCGATCGTCGGCGCGGCGATCATCGTGGTCCTGCTCCAGCGGGTCCGCCGCCGGTCGCTGATCTGGCTGGCGCTGGCCCAGTTCGGCGGCATCGTGGCCCAGGCGGTGGTCGGCGGCATCACGGTGCTGACCGGCCTCAACCCCTGGACGGTGTCGGCCCACTTCCTGGTCTCGATGGGCCTGATCTACGCCGGCTACGTTTTCTGGCACCGCACCGGCGAGGGCGACGGCCCGCGGGAGTGGCGGGTCTCGGTGCCGCTGCGCTGGGTCGCGCGCGGGATCGTGCTGGCCGCCGCCGCGACGATCGTCATCGGCACCGTCGTGACCGGCAGCGGACCGCACTCCGGGGACGGCGACGCGCCGCGGACCGGGTTCGACCCGGCCCTGGTCAGCCAGTTGCACGCGGACGCCGTCTTCCTGCTGATCGGGCTGACGATCGGCGGCATGCTGGCGTTGCGGGCGCACCCCGAGGTCCGGCGGGCGGTCACCGTGCTGCTCGTGATCGAGTTGCTCCAGGGCGTCATCGGCTATGTGCAGTACTTCACCCAGCTGCCGGTCCTGCTCGTCGCCCTGCACGTCCTCGGCGCGGCGGTGCTCTGGGTCGCGGCGGTGCACGTGCTGTTCTCGATCCGGGTACGGCCCGTGGTGGCCTCCTCCACGGCGACGCAACCCGCGGTACCCCAGCCGGCCTGACCCGACGCGCCACTCCCGACCCCGAGGGGCCAGGATGGAGCGGTGAGCTTACGCACGGAACACGGTGGTCGGGGTCGCGGGATCGCTGCGGCGATCGAGGGCCTCTTCGGTCTGACCTGGTTCGCCTGGGCGAACGCCGAAGCACCGGGGTGGCTGTCCCCGGTCTTGCTCGTCGGATCCGTTCTGGCGCTCGTCGTGCTCGTGGCGGGTGTCGTGCTCGCGGTGCGCAGCCCGGCAGGCTCGACGCCGATGGCCGACCCGGCGATCCGGCGGCGGTACAACCTCGTCGTCGCGATCGAGTTCGCGGTGATCTTCCTCGGCGCGGCGCTACTCGGCCGGTTCGCGCCGGACTTCGTGGCCGCGTGGATCGCACTCGTCGTCGGGGTGCACTTCGTGCCGCTCGGACGGTACTTCGGCGAACGGCTGCTGGAGGTGGCCGGCTGGGTGATCACCGCGGTGGCGGTGGCCGCCGGAGTCGTCGCGCTCACCACCGACGCGAACAGCAGCACGGTCGCCGGGGTCGGCACCGGGCTGACGCTCCTGGTCGCCGGCGCTTTGGCGCTGCTCGGTATCCGCCTGTTCGGGACCGCGCGGGTCTGACGCCTGGCTACGCCCACCGGGACGCCGGTCGCGATCCGCTCCGACCGCGGGCAGGACGGCCTGGCGCGGGTCAGACCGTCAGCGGGATCGTCACCTCGGTGAGCCGCTCGGACTCTTCCCACAGACGACGCGCGGCGGCCTGGTCCCGGCCGGTGGCCGTGTACTTCGCGCGGACCGGGTGGCCCCGGAGCTCTCCCGGGCCGCTCGGGCCGTAGTACTCCCCGCCCTGGACGGCCGGGTCGGTCGCGGCTCGCAGCGACGGCAATGCGCCCATCGCGTCGGACTGGCCGAGGACCGTCGTCGCGGCCGCCATCACCCGAGCGACGATCGTGACGCCGTCGGCCTGCGGGCCGGTGGTCTGGAGGTTCGTCGCGGTGTAGCCGGGGTGGGCGCCGACGCTGATCGTCGGAGCGCCCGCCGCGCGCAGCCGACGGTCGAGCTCGAGCGTGAACCAGGCGTTGGCGAGCTTGGAGAAGCTGTACGCGGCCGCAGGCGAGTATGCGCGCTCGCTCTGCGGGTCGTCGAGCTGGGAGGCCTTCCCGCGCTTGTGCATGATGCTGCTCACGGTCACGACGCGGGAGCCCGGCCGGTCGAGCAGGCGCGGCAGCAGCAGGCCGGTGAGCGCGAAGTGGCCCAGGTGGTTGGTGCCGAACTGCATCTCGAAGCCCTGCGCGGTCGTGCGCCGGGTCGGGAGCGTCATGATGCCCGCGTTGTTGACCAGCAGGTCCACCAGGCCGGTCGTCGCCGCGGCGAACGCGCGGACCGAGTCGAGGTCGGCCAGGTCGAGTGAGCGCACCTCGACGCGGTCGGCCGCGTCCGGCACCGCAGCCTTCAGACGCCGCACCGCGTCCGCGCCCTTCTCCGCGTTCCGGCAGGCCAGCACGACGGACGCTCCGGCACGGGCCAGCGCCTCGGCCGTGCGGTAGCCGAGGCCGCTGTTCGCACCGGTCACGATCGCGGTTCGGCCGTCCTGGGCCGGGATGTCGGCGGTGGTCCAGCGAGCCATGAGGTCTCCTCGGGTCCGGACGTCGGTGCCCGCAGTATGGCACCAAGAGCCAGAGTGGCACTAGGTGCCAAACTGGCATCGGGTCTACTCTGGCTCGGGTGAGGAACCACCGAGCACCGTTGCGGGAGCGGACCAGGGCCGCGATCCGGGATCAGCTCGCGGACACCGCGCTGACGCTGTTCGTGGCGCGCGGGTTCGACCGGGTGACGATCGACGACCTGGTCGCGGCCACCGGGGTCTCGCGGCGGAGCTTCTTCCGCTACTTCGCGAGCAAGGAAGACATCGTGCTCGGGTTCATGACCGACCTGGCGGAGTCACTCGTGCACGCGCTGGCCGAGCGGCCGGCGGACGAGGGTGTGTGGGAGTCGCTGCGCCGCGCCTGCGATCCGGCGGTCGCCCGGTACGCGCACGACGCCGAGCGCATGCTGGCGCTGTTCGGGCTGTTCGAGCAGACCCCGTCGCTGCGGGCCAGGCACGCGGAGAAGCACCTGCACTGCCACGCGGGGCTCACCGGTGAGCTGGCCGGGCGACTGGGGGTGGATCCCGCGGAGGACCTGCGCCCGGCGGTCTGGGCGGGGAGTGCGCTGGCGGCGCTGCAGGCCGCCCTCGACGCCTGGGCCGCCCACCCCCAGCGCCCCATCGAGGCCCTCCTCGACGAGGCGTTCGCCGCCCTCCCCCGCGCCGCCTGATTCCACCGCCTCCACACGGGGCGCGGCGGGTTTCCGAAAAACCACGCGCCACCCGGCCGACCCGGCGCAGCGTGGCTTTCGCGCGGCACCGATTTCCCGAAAGCCAAGTGCCGGCGCGGGTGCCGTTCGCGCGGGCGCCCACCAGCACTAGCCCCTGGTACTAGCGGGTGCCGCCGCCTCGAGCGGCTGACCCGCCCATGTAGTTCCACTCGTACGAGTCCGTCTTGATGCCGGTCACGAGGTCGCGCTCCCACTCGTCCTTCACCGGGATCTCGGCCTCGGCGCACGCCGTGGTCGCCGCCTCGACGCCCCCGGCGACGACCTGGTCGCCCCAGCGCCCGTCGCCCCCGACGAGGACGATCCGCGCGCCCTTCTGCCCGATGTACTCCACCACCGCGGTCGCACCGTCGTGCGCCTTCGCGAAGCTCCGCAGCCGCTTCACGATCGGCCCAACTTTGGGCTTCGGGGTGGTCTGCTCTTCCACGGTCTCGGCCATGCGCACACGTTACCGGTCGGTAGCCCAGCACGCGCGCGACTGCGACCAGCACCACGCCCGTGTCGAACCGGCCGTGTCGAACCCGCGGCGGGCGGGCACCCGTTACGAGATCAGGGCGTCTACGGCGACGGCGAGGAACAACAACGTGAGGTACGTGATCGAGAGGTGGAACAGCCGCATCGGCTTGACCTTGAGCTCCCGCCGGACCTGCCGGTTGAGCCGGTGCGCCTCGACCAGGAACCACCCACCGAGCACCAGCGCGGTGAGCCCGTAGATCCACCCGGTGGCCAGCGGCCAGAGCAGCAGCGAGCAGACCACCATCGCCCACGAGTACGCCAGGATCTGACCGGTGACGACCCTCGGCGCCGCCACCACGGGCAGCATCGGGACGCCGGCCTTCGCGTAGTCGGCGCGGAACTTCATCGCCAGCGGCCAGTAGTGCGGCGGCGTCCAGAAGAAGATGACGCCGAACAGCACCAGCGGAGCCCAGCTCAGCGAACCGGTGACCGCGGCCCAGCCGATCAGCACCGGCATGCAGCCGGCCGCGCCGCCCCAGACGATGTTCTGGCTGGTGCGCCGCTTGAGCACCGCGGTGTAGACGAGCACGTAGAACAGGATCGCCGCGAGGGCGAGACCCGCGGCCAGCGCGTTCGTCTGCCACCAGAGGAACGCCACCGCGATCACACCGAGCGTGATGCCGAAGATCAGCGCGCTACGCGGCGCCACGGTGTGCTGCGCCAGCGGACGGCGCTTCGTCCGGGACATCTTCTCGTCGATGTCCCGGTCGATGTAGCAGTTGAGCGCGTTCGCACTGCCCGCGGCGAGCGTGCCGCCGAGGACGGTCGCCACGATCAGCCAGAGCGAGGGCATGCCCTGCTCGGCGAGCAGCATGGTCGGAACCGTGGAGACCAGCAGCGTCTCGATGATGCGCGGCTTGGTCAGCGCGACGTAGGCCTTGACGACGCCGAGAGGGCTGAGGCGCGACGGTGCCGGAGGGGTCGGCGTCTCGAGCTGAGCAGTCATGCCGGCTCCGCCACCAGAAGTGCTTCGCAACTGGGCTTGCCGGACCTCGCGCAAGCGCTCGGTAGTGCCCGAACCAGCCCGGGGCGACCGAGCCGCGGACACGGGATGCGGGGGGTCACAGCAGACCGTCCACCTTCCGATCGTTCCGACCGTGCTCCGCCGGGCCGTTACGGCGGCTCCACCGGACACCTGTCGGGCACTTGAAAACCCCGATGCGACGGCGCTTTCAAACCTGCGACGCGACGCTGACGGCGCGCCTGGGTCATGGTAGACCGCCACCAATCGTCTACACGCTGTGGGTGGGTGGGACGCGCCGGAATCGCGCCACCCGCGGAGCCCGAAACAGTGTTGTGGGACGCGAACGGGCGTTCCGCACCGGACTGACATTCACGCGACACCAGCCGGAGACGCGTCGTTACTCACTGGGTGGGTAGGGTTTTCCAAGGAGCCGGTCGCGGAACTCCCCCGGCCGGAACGGCATTCCGTCCTGAAGAAGGACACGGACGAGGGACAAGCCTGTGAGCAGCTCGGAGAACGACGCAGTACTCGACTGGAACGATCAGGACGCCCGTGCGGTCGACACCGCCCGCGTCCTGGCCGCCGATGCCGTCGAAAAGTCGGGCAACGGCCACCCGGGCACCGCGATGAGCCTGGCCCCCCTGGCCTACCTGTTGTTCAACAAGGTGCTCAAGCACGACCCGACCGACCCCAACTGGACCGGCCGCGACCGCTTCGTTCTGTCGGCTGGGCACTCCAGTCTGACGCTCTACATCCAGCTCTTCCTCTCCGGCTACCCGCTGAGCCTGGAAGACCTGCAGTCGCTGCGGCAGTGGGGCAGCCAGACCCCGGGTCACCCGGAGCACGGCCACACCCCGGGTGTCGAGACCACGACCGGACCGCTCGGCCAGGGCGTCGGCAACGCAGTCGGCATGGCGATGGCCGCCCGTCGCGAACGCGGGCTGTTCGACCCGGACGCCCCGGCCGGCCAGAGCCCGTTCGACCACCACATCTGGGCGATCGCGTCCGACGGTGACCTGGAGGAGGGGATCAGCGGTGAGGCCTCCTCGATCGCCGGTCACCAGCAGCTGGGCAACCTGACGCTGATTTACGACGACAACAAGATCTCGATCGAGGACGACACCAACGTCGCCTTCTCCGAGGACGTCGCCAAGCGGTACGAGGCCTACGGCTGGCACGTACAGACGGTCGACTGGACCGCGGGCGAGAAGTACTCCGAGAACATCCAGGCGCTCTGGGACGCGCTGCAGGCGACCAAGGCCGAGACGAACCGGCCGTCGTTCATCCAGCTGAGCACGATCATCGGCTGGCCCGCGCCGAAGCTGCAGGGCACCGGCAAGGCGCACGGCGCCGCGCTGGGCGAGGCCGAGGTCAAGGCCACCAAGGAGATCCTCGGCTTCGACCCGGACAAGACGTTCCAGGTGGATCCGGACACCCTGGACCGGGCCCGCCAGGTCCGTGACCGCGGCCGGGCCGCGCACGAGGCCTGGGACACCGAGTTCGCGAAGTGGGCCGAGGCCAACCCGGAGCGCAAGGCGCTGTTCGACCGGATGGCGACCCGCACGCTGCCCGAGGGTTGGTCCGAGAAGCTCCCGACGTTCCCGGCCGATCCGAAGGGCGTCGCGACCCGGAAGGCGTCCGGCGAGGTGCTGACCGCGATCGCGCCGGCGCTGCCGGAGCTGTGGGGCGGCTCGGCCGACCTCGCCGAGTCCAACCTGACCACGCCGAAGGGCGAGCCGTCGTTCGTGCCGGCCGACCGCCAGACCAAGATGTTCAGCGGTGGCCCGTACGGCCGGGTGCTCCACTTCGGCATCCGCGAGCACGCGATGGGCTCGATCCTCAACGGCATCGCGCTGCACGGCGGTACCCGTCCGTACGGCGGCACGTTCCTGGTGTTCAGCGACTACATGCGGCCGGCGGTCCGGCTCGCGGCGCTGATGAAGCTGCCGACGATCTACGTCTGGACGCACGACTCGATCGGCCTCGGCGAGGACGGTCCCACGCACCAGCCGATCGAGCACCTCACCGCGCTGCGGGCGATCCCCGGCCTGGACGTCGTCCGCCCGGCGGACGCGAACGAGACCGTGGTCGCGTGGAAGCAGGCGCTGGAGCACACCGACCGGCCGACCGCGCTGGCGCTGTCCCGGCAGAACCTCCCCACGTTCGACCGGGAGAGCGGTGAGTACGCGCCGGTCGAGAACGCGGCGAAGGGCGCCTACATCCTGGCCGAGGCCAGCGGTGGCAACCCGGAGGTGATCCTGCTGGCCACCGGCTCGGAGGTCGCGCTCGCCGACGTCGCTCGCAAGCGGCTGGAGGAGAACGGAACGCCGACCCGGCTGGTCTCGGTGCCGTGCTTCGAGTGGTTCGAGGAGCAGGACGCGTCCTACCGCGAGCAGGTTATCCCCAAGGGCGTCAAGGCGCGGGTGAGCGTCGAGGCGGGCATCGCGATGCCGTGGCGCAGCCTGATCGGCGACGCCGGCGAGTCCGTCTCGATCGAGCACTTCGGCGCGAGCGCCCCCTACACGGTGCTCTACGAGCAGTTCGGCTTCACGCCCGACCGCATCGTCGCGGCCGCGCACGCCAGCCTCACCAGGGTCGGCAACATCACCGGCAGCGCGACCGGCAACTGACCACGAAGCCCCGGGGCCCACACGGGCCCCGGGGCGCCGGTGCGTCCGGGATCCGGTGCACCGAGTTCGAGCGGGCCGGGCGGAATCCCCGGCTCACGAGCCGATTTCGACAGAAAGGGACGCCCATCATGTCCGACGCACTTGCCGAACTGTCCGCCGCAGGCGTGGCGGTCTGGCTCGACGACATCTCCCGCCAGCGCCTGAACAGCGGCAACCTCGCTCAGCTCGTCAAGGAGAAGCACGTCGTCGGGGTGACGAGCAACCCGACGATCTTCGCCAAGGCGCTCGGGGACGTCGACACCTACGCGGAGACGCTGACCGACCTGAAGGCCCGGAAGGTCTCGGTCGACGAGGCGATCCGGATGGTCACCGCCACCGACATCCGGGACGGCTGCGACCTGCTCCGCCCGGTCTACGACCGCACCGACGGCGTCGACGGCCGGCTCTCGCTGGAGGTCGACCCGCGGCTCGCGAACGACACCGAGGCCACCATCGCCGAGGCCAAGGCCCTCTGGTGGCTGGTCGACCGGCCGAACCTCTACATCAAGATCCCCGCGACGAAGGCCGGCCTGCCCGCGATCACCGCGGCGCTCGCCGAGGGCGTCAGCGTCAACGTGACGCTGATCTTCAGCCTCGAGCGGTACGGCGAGGTCATGGAGGCCTACCTGGCCGGTCTGGAGAAGGCCAAGGCCAACGGGCGCGACCTGTCGCGGCTGTCCTCGGTCGCGTCGTTCTTCGTCTCCCGGGTCGACAGCGAGATCGACAAGCGGCTGGACAAGCTCGGCTCGGACGAGGCCAAGGCGCTGCGCGGCAAGGCGGCGATCGCCAACGCCCGGCTCGCCTACCGCGACTACGAGAAGGTCTTCTCGGGCGAGCGGTGGCAGACCCTCGCCGACGCCGGCGCGAAGCCGCAGCGTCCGCTCTGGGCCTCGACCGGCGTCAAGGACCCGGCGTACGACGACACCCAGTACGTCGTCGAGCTGGTCGCTCCGGGCACCGTGAACACGATGCCGGAGGCCACGCTCAAGGCCGTCGACGACCACGGTGTGGTGCGCGGCGACACGGTCACCCCGTACTACGCCGAGGCGCAGGCGACGCTCGACGCGCTGGCCGGCATCGGGATCGACTACGACGACGTCGTCGACCTGCTGGAGCGCGAGGGCGTCGAGAAGTTCGAGCAGTCCTGGACCGAGCTGCTCGACTCGGTGAAGAAGCAGCTCTCCGCGGTCGATGCCTGATTCCAGGAGGCCCACCGTCGACGGTGGGCCGACCGTCACCNGACGGCGCTGCGGGCGCCGTCGGCACGGTGACGGCCGCCGCGGCGGACCCTTCCGAGAACGCCCCCTCGCCTCTCCGCACGCCGGTCCTCCCCCGGGCGGCTCGGGCCGCCCGCGATCTCCGCACGCTCGGCGGCCACGTCGGCAGTGGCCGCCCGATCGTTCGGCTTCACCTCACCGACCGGGCCGCCGGCCTGGCCCAGCTTCTCGAGGCGGTGCGATGACCAAACCGGCCACGGGCGCTCCCAAGGCGTCCGGCAAACCATCCTCCGGGGCGAAGTCCGCCCCGGACACGTCCGACCCGGACGCCGGCGGAAAGCCCGCGGCTGCAGCGCCAGCCGGCACACCGGCGGCGGGCAGCCCCACCGCGTCCAGCCCGGCGGCCGACAAACCCGCGGCGGGCACCATCCCGCCGTCGCAGCTCACCGCGTCGCCGGGGGGACGCGCGGCCAATCCGCTGCGTGACCCGGCCGACCGACGGCTGCCGCGGGTCCCCGAGCCCTGTGCGCTGGTCATCTTCGGGGTCACCGGCGACCTGTCCCGTAAGAAGCTCATCCCGGCGATCTACGACCTCGCCAACCGCGACCTGCTGCCGCCCGGCTTCGTCGTCCTCGGCTTCGCCCGACGCGACTGGGGCGACGGGGAGTTCGAGGAGGTCGCCCGGGAGTGGGCGAAGAACGGCGCGCGCACCCAGTGGCGCGAGGACGCCTGGGAGCGCCTCTCGGAGAACATCCGGTTCGTCGCGGGCTCGTTCGACGACGACGAGGCGTTCGACCACCTCGCCGGGGCGCTCAAGGAACTGCACGACGAGCACGGCATCCTCGGCAACGCCGCGTTCTACCTGTCGATCCCGCCGGCGCTGTTCCCGATGGTTCTCAACCAGCTCGAGCGAACGAAGATGGCGGACAGCACCACCTCCGGCGGGTGGCGGCGGGTCGTCGTCGAGAAGCCGTTCGGCCACGACGTGGAGTCCTCCAAGGAACTCAACCGTCTGGTCGACAACGTGTTCACGGCCGACGACGTGTTCCGGATCGACCACTACCTGGGCAAGGAGACGGTCCAGAACCTGCTCGCGCTGCGGTTCGCCAACCAGCTGTTCGAGCCGGTCTGGAACGCGCACTACGTCGACTCGGTGCAGATCACGATGGCCGAGGACGTCGGCATCGGGACCCGGGCCGGGTTCTACGACAAGACCGGTACCGCCCGCGACGTGATCCAGAACCACCTGCTCCAGCTGCTCGCGCTCACCGCGATGGAGGAGCCGGTGAGCTTCTCGTCGGAGGCGATCCGCACCGAGAAGCTCAAGGTCCTGCACGCGACGAAGATCCCGGACGACCTCGAGCACGACGCGATCCGCGGGCAGTACGAGCAGGGCTGGCTGGCCGGTCAGCGCGTGCCGGGGTACCTCCAGGAGAAGGACATCCCGCCGGACTCGACCACCGAGACGTACGCGGCGATCAAGCTCGGCGTGCAGACGCGGCGCTGGGCCGGGGTGCCGTTCTACGTCCGGGCGGGCAAGCGCCTGCCGCGCCGGGTCACCGAGATCGCGGTGCTGTTCAAGCGCGCGCCGCACCTGCCGTTCGCCGACACCGACACCGAGGCGCTCGGCCAGAACCAGCTGGTGATCAAGGTGCAGCCGGACGAGGGCATGACGATGAAGTTCGGCTCGAAGGTGCCCGGCTCGGCGATGGAGGTCCGCGACGTCGCGATGGACTTCCTGTACGGCGAGGCGTTCACCGAGTCCTCCCCCGAGGCGTACGAGCGGTTGATCCTGGACGTGCTGATCGGCGACGCGACGCTGTTCCCGAACGCGGACGAGGTCGAGGCCAGCTGGGTGGTGATCGACGCGCTGGAGGACTACTGGGAGGGCACGGCGCCGCACAAGTACCGGGCCGGTGAGTGGGGCCCCAAGGCCGCGGACGAGATGCTCGCCCGCGAAGGACGCACCTGGAGGCGGCCGTGACGACACTCTGGGACACCACCGGCACCGACGTGGTCAAGGCGCTGTCGGAGTCGCGCCGGGCCGCCGGTTTCGTCGCGAGTGGCGTTGCGCTGACCCTGGTCGTCGTCGCCAACGAGAAGCACGTGGCGGCGGCCGAGGACGCCGCCAGCGTGGCCGCCGCCGCCCACCCGTGCCGCCTGCTCATCGTGGTCCGGCGCCAGATCGAGGCACCGATGCCGCGGCTGGACGCGGAGATCTCGGTCGGTGGTCGGCTGGGCCCCGGTGAGGCCGTCGTGATGCGGATGTACGGGCGGCTCGCCGCCCACGCCGAGTCGGTCACGCTGCCGCTGCTCGCGCCGGACGTTCCGGTCGTGACGTGGTGGCACGGGGAGCCGCCGGAGAGGATCGCGTACGACCCGCTCGGCGTCTTCGCCGACCGCCGGGTCACCGACGCCCGCGAGGCCGCCGACCCGATCGCGGCGCTGCACGGCCGGGCCGAGGACTACGCGCCGGGCGACACCGACCTCGGTTGGTCCCGGACGACGCCCTGGCGGACGCTGCTGGCCGGGGCCTTCGACACCGTGACCGGGCGGCCGTTGTCGGTGAAGGTGGTCACCGCGCCGCGCAACGTCACCGGCACGCTGCTGGTCGGCTGGTTGCGCAGCCGACTGGGCCTCGACGTCGATCTGCAGGAGACCGCGAAGCGGGGCATCGCCGAGGTCACCGTCGAGATCGACGACGGCACGACGATCTCGGTGGTCCGGCAGGACAGCCACCACGCGATCCTGCGCCGGACCGGGGTACCCGACCGGATCCAGCCGCTGGCCAGGCGGACGCTCGGCGAGCAGCTCGCCGAGGAGATCAAACGGCTCGACCCGGACCAGCCCTACGGTGAGGCGCTCGGCGCCGCTACCGGGCTGACCGGGCTCAACCAGCGCTCGCCGTTCCGTTCGCACGTCTGGAAGGACCCCATGCCCGCCGCCTCCCCCGCCACCCCCTCATGACCGTGGGCGAACTCTCGGTCGTCGTCCACCGGGACGCCGACGTGCTGGCCGCGGCGGCCGCGGCCCGGCTGATGGTGCGGATCGTCGACGCGCAGCAGGCCCGGGGTAGCGCCTCGATCGTCCTGACCGGCGGCGGCGTCGGCATCGGGACGCTCAAGGCGCTCAACGCGAGCCCGGCCAGGGACGCGATCGACTGGGGCGCGGTCGACATCTGGTGGGGCGACGAGCGGTACCTGGCGCCCGGCGACCCCGAGCGCAACGAGGTGCAGGCCAACGAGGCCCTGCTCGACCACGTCCCGGTCAATCCGGCACGCGTGCACCGGATGCCCGCCGACACCGGCAGCGACCCGGAGACCGCGGCCGAGCGCTACGCCGACGAACTGTCGAAGGTCGCGCGGGCCGGCACGTCGCTGCCGAAGTTCGACGTGCTGCTGCTCGGCGTCGGGCCGGAAGGGCACATCGCGTCGATCTTCCCGGAGTCACCGGCGGCGTACGACGAAGGACTGGTGACCGCCGTCCGGAACTGCCCGAAGCCACCGCCCACCCGGATCTCGCTGACGTTCGGCACGATCACCAGCGCGGACGAGGTGTGGCTGCTCGCCGCCGGGGCCGGTAAGGCCGAGGCGGTGGGGCTGGCGCTGGCCGGCGCGGGACGCGTCCAGATCCCGGCGGCCGGTGCGCGGGGCGGCGTCCGGACGTTGTGGTTGGTGGACGAGGCCGCGGCGGTCAAGGTGCCCCCGGAACTCCGCCTCCGCCGAGGCTGATCCGGCCGGAACGTGAACAGCCCCCGTCCCGGGAGGGATGGGGGCTGTTCGACGTTCGTACCGCGCGCGGGTGGGTCGCACCGCGCCGCGGGGCGGAGCGCGTCAGCTACGACTCAGATCTCGCCTCGGCGAGCCCTGACTTTCGCAAGCGCTTCCTCGAGGATCGCCTCACCGTCTGCGTCGCTGCGCCGTTCCCGCACGTAGGCCAGGTGCGTCTTGTACGGCTCGTTACGCGGAGCGGCCGGCGGGTTCTCCCGGTCCTTACCGGCGGGCAGCCCGCACCGCGGACAGTCCCAGTGCTCCGGCTCGGCCGCTTCCTGGGCGAACGACACGCGGGTCACGTGTCCGTTAGCGCAGTAGAAGGGAATGTGACGGCGGGGCGCTGACTCCCCCCGCTCCGCCTCTCCCATCGGCCCCGCGCCCACGCGGGTACCTCGGATGGCATTTCCACCAGCCACGGTTACAGCGCTCCGTTCCTTCCCAGAGGGGGTGGGTGGGGTGGTCGCTGCCGGGGTCGACCGAGCCCGAGAAATCAGGCGCCGGCGGTCGTCTTCAGCAGCAACCCGAGCGTCACGATGCAGGCGAACCAGATCACGCCGGTAGCGATCGTGATCCGGTCGAGGTTCTTCTCCGCGACCGAGGAACCGGAGAGGTTAGAGGAGACGCCACCACCGAACATGCTGGACAAACCTCCACCCTTACCACGGTGGAGCAGGATCAGCAGGATCAGCGCCAAGCTCGTCACGACGAGCACGGTCGACACGGCGATGGTCATTGCGGGTGGGAGTTCCTCTCGCTCTCGCGGGGGTCGCGGACACCGGCCCGATTCTCCGGGGTGCCGCGCTGGGGCCGCAGCACCACCCGGACAGGATAACTGCCTCGGCGGCGCGGACGAGCCATGGTCACCATCCACTCCACCATTCAGAGGAATTGTTTGGGGAAAACCGCGCCGAGAAGCCGCCCCACGCACGGCTCAGCGGCGGGTCAGCGGGGTTGGGGACGCGCGACACCACGGACCCGCCCGGTCGGGGCGGCGTCGCGGCCCGGCGCGGTGAGCGTCGCGGCGATCGCCGGATCCGCCGCGGGGATCAGCACCGTCACCTCGAGCCCGCCGCCGGGGCGCGCCACTGCCTGCACGGTTCCGCCGTGCGCACCCGCGACCGCTCGGACGATCGAGAGCCCCAGGCCTGCGCCACGGGTGCCGGTGCGCTCCACACCGCCGCGCCGGAACGGCTCGAACAGCCCCGGGACGTCGCGCTGGTCGAGGTCCGGTCCGTCGTTGGCGACCACCAGCCACGCCTGCCTGCCGTCGCTGCCGGTCCGCACGTTCAGGACGCCATGGGTGAGGTTGTAGCGGACCGCGTTCTCCACCAGGTTGCCGGCCAGCCGCTCCAGCAGGCTCGGGTCCCCCACCACGACCGCCGGCGCAAAATCCGTGCTGACCTGGAGCGAGAGCCGCTCGGTCTCGGCCGCGACCGCCGCCAGCGTGGAGGGCACGCCGCGGGCCAGGTCCACCGGGATCTGCTTGGCCAGCCGTCCGGCCTGCGCCTCGGTGCGGGCGAGCAGCAGGAGGGCCTCGATCAGCTCGTTCGCTCGGCTGGACGCATCCCGGACCACGGTGCCCATCCGGCGGAGATCCTCGACCGTGGCGTCGGAGTCGGCGAGCGTCACGTCGATCTCCGTCCGCATGACCGCGAGCGGTGTGCGGAGCTCGTGGCTGGCGTTCGCGACGAACCGCTTCTGGCTGCCGAACGCGGCGGACAACCGGTCGAGCATGCTGTCGAACGTGTCGGCCAGCTCCTTCACCTCGTCGTCCGGGCCGGTGTGGTGCAGCCGGTGGTCGAGCGTCTCGGTGGAGAGGCGGCGGGCGGTCGCGGTCACCTGGTGCAGCGGGCGCAGCGCCCGCCCGGTGAGCAGGTGTCCGCCCGCCACTCCGGCCACGCCGATCGCGACCAGCGCGAGGAAGCCCTTCACCAGGAGGTCGGTCGTCGTGGTGGACGCCACGCTCTCCTGCCATGCGGTCGCACTCTCGGTGTGCGTACTGCCGTCCGCGTCGACGAGCGTGACGCTGGAGCCCGGCGCGAGCTGCTCGGTGGACATCAGCTGGTCGCGGACCAGAAGGTAGGAGAGCACCAGCAGGAGCAGGCCGGCGCCGACCAGCAGGATCCCGTTGAGCAGCGTCAGCCGCAGCCGAAGCGTCGGGCGCAGGCGAGACGGGCGTACCGGGGCCGTCCCCCCGTACACGGTCATCTCGGTGTCACCCGGTAGCCGGCACCGACCACCGTCTCGATCAGCGGCGGATCACCGAGCTTCTTGCGTAGCGTCATCATCGTCACCCGCACGGTCGTGGTGAACGGATCAGCGTTGGCGTCCCACACCCGTTCGAGCAGCTCCTCGCTGGAGATCACCGCGCCGCGGGCGGACAGCAGCACCTCCAGGACGCCGAACTCCTTGCGGGTCAGGTCGACCGGACGCCCGGCGCGGCTGACCACCCGGCGGGCCGGGTCCAGCTCGACGTCGCCGACGGCCAGCACCGGCGGCGCGGGCGGGGTCGCCCGCCGGCCGAGCGCGCGGACGCGAGCGACCAGCTCCTCGAACGCGAACGGCTTCGCGAGGTAGTCGTCCGCGCCGATACCGAGGCCCTCGACGCGATCGGCGACCGTGCCGCTGGCGGTCAGCATGAGGACTCTGGTGAGCGAGCCGGAGGCCGCCAGCTCGGTGCAGATCACGTCCCCGTGGACGCCCGGCAGGTCACGGTCGAGCACGACGACGTCGTAACGGGTGACGGTGGCCATCTCCTGGCCGTCGGTTCCGTTGTAGGCGACGTCGACGGCCATCCCTTCCCGGCGCAGACCACGGGTCACCGCGTCGGCCAGAGCCCGCTCGTCCTCGATCACCAGCACCCGCACGTCGTGCCTCCTACTGCGTACCGTCGCCGGGAGCCCGACACCGAACCCCCACCCCGACGGTAAGCCTCCTCTGCACGGCAGTCGGCACTGGGCGCGGCGTAATGCCGGTTACGTCCACGTTGGACGGCCTTCGGTGGCGACCGTGCGCGCAGCGCCACTCCGGCGGTGTGGTATCGATCGCGGGGTGCGCATGCTGTCGACTCCCCCACCACCGCCCGCTTCGACCCCGGTACCACTCGCCGGTCTCGATGCGGTGCCGTGGAACCGGCTGCACCACGCCTACGGTGTCGCCACCGACGTCCCAGGGCATCTCCGGGCGTTACGGTCGAGCGATCCGGACGTCCGGCAGAACGCCTGCGCGGCGCTGCTGGGCACCGTCTATCACCAGGGAACCCGCTGGCAGGCGACCCGGTACGTGGTCCAGTTCGTAGTCGGGCTGGTGGAGGCCAGGGACACGCCGGACCGCGCGATCCTCATCGGGCTGCTGCGCGCGCTCTCGGTGGGCGACCGCGAGGACGGCGAGCTGCCGTTCTCCCCCGCCGCGGCGTTCGCGGGCGCGCGCGGCGTGACGTCCGAGACCGAGCGGACGGTGCTCACCTGGCTCTACGACGAGGAGACCCGTCCGGACGAGGCGCAGCTCGCCGCCACCGACGCGGTCGCCGCCTACTGGGCCCAGGCCGCGTACGAGGCGGGCGCCCGGCACGGGTACCGCTACCTGAACTGGCTCGCCGACCCCGATCCGGCGGTGGCGGCCGGCGCCGCGGAGTTGCTGGCGTGGTTCCCCGCGACGCCCGGCATGGTGCCGGCCCTGATCGCGGTCCCGGAGGACGACGCGCACGCGCTCGCCCGCTGCAGCGCGAACCTGAGCCTCGGACACCTGGGCAGCAGCGCGGCCGGCAACATCGAGGTGGACGCCCGGCTCGTCGAGCTGCTCGGGGCGGCACATCTCACGGTGGCGCTGACGGCCGCGGTGGCCCTGGCCTACCGGCACGGGACCGCTTTGCCACCGAAGGCGCTCCAGGTGCTCCAGGAGGCGCGCAATCACAAGGTGGGGCGCCGGGAGTGGTCCGACAGCTGGCCCTGGGACCGCCCACCAGCCGCCTTCGCCTCGCTGGCCCTCCGGAAGGCGTCAGCGAACTGAACCTCGCGCATGCATTCTGCATGCATGGTCGCTCTCCGGATCCGTGACGTTCCGGACGACGTCCGCGATGTTCTCGTCGAACAGGCACGCGTCAAGGGACAGTCGCTCCAAGCCTTCCTACTCGACCTGTTCCGCATGCAGGCCCGCCGCTCCGTGAACACGACCCTGCTGCAGCAGTTCAGCGGCCGGTCGGACGGCTCCTGATCGCTCGCCGGAGAGACCGCGGCCACGCTGGCGGAGCAACGCGGCGCACGATGATCGTGATCGACGCGTCCGCGCTCGCGGACGCCTTGATGGACGACGGAGACATCGGCGAACAGGCCCGGCGGCTGCTGGCGTCCGACCCGGGATGGGCGGCACCGAGCCATCTCGTCGTCGAGGTGCTCTCCGTGCTCCGGGTGGAGATCACCGAGGGCGGGGCCGGCGTGGTTCTCAGCGGGCCGCCCACTCGGAGGGTTGGTCAGCGCTGAGCGACACCCACTCGGTGATCTGGCGCGCGATGTCCTGCGCGGTGAGCCCCAGGTCGGCCAGGATCTCGCCGCGCGAGCCGTGCGGGTGCCAGGCCGCGGGCACGCCCAGGTCGCGCACCGGCACCGCGACACCGGCGTCGGAGAGCGCCTGCACGAGCGCGGTGCCGATACCGCCCGCCCGAACCCCGTCCTCCAGCGAAACGACCAGTTGGGCGTCGCCGGCCAGCGTCACCAGCTCGGCGGGCACCGGCCGCACCCACCGCGGGTCGACGACCGTCACCCGGATGCCGTGCTCGGCCGCTCGCGCCGCGACCTCGACCGCGGTGTGCGCGAACGCGCCGACGCTCACCAGTAGGACGTCCGGCTTCTTGCCGGCGTCGACCAGCACGTCCACGCCGCCGACCCGGGCCACCGCCGGGAGGTCGGCCGGGACCGCGCCGGTCGGGAACCGCACCACGGTCGGGCCGTCGCTCACCGCGACCGCCTCGCGGAACTCCTCGCGGAGCGTCGCGGCGTCGCGCGGCGCCGCAACCCGGATCCCGGGTACGACGCCCAGGATCGACAGGTCCCAGATGCCGTAGTGGCTCGGCCCGTCCGGCCCGGTGATCCCGGCCCGGTCGAGGACGAACGTGACCGGCAGCTCGTGCATCGCGACGTCGAGCAGCGTCTGGTCGAACGCCCGGTTGAGGAACGTGGCGTACACCGCGACGACGGGGTGCATACCGCCCATCGCCAGGCCCGCCGCCGACGTGACCGCGTGCTGCTCGGCGATGCCGACGTCGTACGCCCGCTCCGGGTAGCGCTGGGCGAGCTTGTCGATGCCGGTGGGGATCGCCATCGCCGCGGTGATGCCGACGATGTCCTCCCGCTCCTCGGCGACCGCGACGAGCTCTTCGGAGAAGACCTTGGTCCACTTCAGCGTCGGCGGGGCGATCGACTTGCCGGTCGCCGGGTCGAACGCGCCCGGGCCGTGGAAGTTGTCGGCCTCGTCGGCTTCGGCCGGCGCGTAGCCGTAACCCTTGCGGGTGACCGTGTGCACGATCACCGGACCGCCGAACGACTTGGCCCGGCGCAGCGCCGACTCCAGCGCGTCGAGGTCGTGCCCGTCCACCGGGCCGACGTACTTCAGGCCCAGGTCTTCGAACATGCCCTGCGGGCTGATCGCGTCCTTCAGGCCGCGCTTCACGCCGTGCAGCGCGTCGTAGAGCGGCGCGCCGACCAGCGGAGTGCGGGACAGCGACTCGCGCACCACGTCGAGCACCCGCTCGTACCCCGGGTTCAGGCGCAGCGTCGCCAGGTGGTTGGCGAGGCCGCCGATCGTGGGCGCGTACGAACGACCGTTGTCGTTGACGACGATGACGACCGGCCGGTCCTTGCCCGCGGCGATGTTGTTGATCGCCTCCCAGCACATGCCGCCGGTCAGCGCGCCGTCGCCCACCAGCGCCACGACGTGCCGCTTCTCGCCGCGCAGCGCGAACGCCTTGGCCAGGCCGTCGGCGTAGGAGAGCGCAGTCGACGCGTGCGAGTTCTCGACCAGGTCGTGCGTGCTCTCCGCCCGGCTCGGGTAGCCGGAGAGGCCGCCGCGCTGGCGGAGCTTGTCGAAGTCGTGCCGGCCGGTGAGCAGCTTGTGCACGTAGGCCTGGTGGCCGGTGTCGAACAGGATCTTGTCGACCGGGGACTCGAACACCCGGTGCAGCGCGATCGTCAGCTCGACCGCGCCGAGGTTCGGACCGAGGTGGCCGCCGGTCTTCGAGACCTTGGCCACCAGGAAGTCACGGATCTCGGCCGCCAGGGTCGGCAGCGCCTCGGCGGGCAAGGCCCGCAGCTGCTCCGGCGAGCTGACCGTGGCCAGCAGGGAGGTCGACTCACCGTCGGACTGTGCACCCTTGAAGGGGGGAACCTCGGCGCGGGCCTGGTCGGTCACGGTGGCGGCAACTCCTCGCACTTGCGGGGTCAGGGGGCCTGCTGGTGGGAGCCGGCGAGGCTTTCGAGTCTAGCCACGGCTGACCCGACCGCATCTCGAAGCCCAGACCGCCACCCCATGGTGCACCCCCGAGGAAACCCCAGCTCATCGGGGCCGACGCAGGCCCCGCCCCGCCGCTACCGCGGCCGGAAACCCACACAGAAACTTCACGCACACGCCCGGCTTCGCCCTTTTCAGACGCCTGCCGTTACAAAACCGATGCGGACGCCGCGCGCGTGCGCAGCGTCCGCATCAGCAGTTGTTGTTGCACTTGCAGTTACGACGAACCTGGAGCCCGTCCAGGGCGGCGCTGACATCCGCGCGCAAGGCCGCCTCGACCTTTGGGTGGTCTCAAGGCCTTGCGCGCGGCTGTCAGCGTTGTTCGGGACGGGCCGCTACCGACCGGAGGATTTGCGGCCTCGGGAGGAGGCAGCGTCGATCACCACGGCGCCGAGGAGGACCGCACCGGTGATGATGTACTTCACCGAGCTCGACAGCGACATCAGCGCCAGGCCGTTCGCGATCGCACCGATCACGACCGCGCCGAGCAGCGGCGCGTACCGGCGGGTGCGGCCACCGAAGAGGCTGGTACCACCGATGACCGCCGCGGCGATCGAGTTGACCAGCACGTCACCGGCGCCGGACTGCTGGTTCGCGAAGCCCAAGCGCATCGCGGCGATGACGCCACCGACCGCGGCCAGCGTCGAGCAGAGCATGAACACCGAGATCCGGATCGCGTCGACCTTGATACCGGCCCGGCGCGCGGCCTCGATGTTGCCACCGACCGCGAGGATGGACCGGCCGTAGCGCGTCCGCCGGATGATCCAGTCGAAGATCAGCACCAGCGCCACGGCGAACACGAAGATCCACGGCAGGCCACGGTCGAGACCGAGCTTGTAGGCGAGCGCCACGGTCACGACGACGAGGAAGGCCGCGACGACCGCGGTGACCCAGATCGGCTGGCCGGAGAGCCCGGCCTTCCGGCGACGGGCGGACCCGGTGAGCGCGGTCACCACGTACAGCGCGGTCAGCGCGAAGCCGATCGTGTAGGTCAGCCACGTGGGCAGGAACTTCTGCTGGCCGATGTCGATCAGCACGCCGGCCGGCGGCATGTTGACCGTGCCCTGCTCACCGAGGATCTGCAGCTGCACACCCAGCCAGCCGAGCAGGCCGGCGAGCGTGATGACGAACGACGGCACGCCGATCTTGGTGAACACGATGCCGTGGATGAGGCCGATCACCGTGCCGGCGATCACCGCCATCAGCACCGACAGCCACGGGTTCACCCCGTTCGTCGCGTTGGCCACCGCCACGATCGCGGCCGCGACGCCGCTGACCGAGCCGATCGAGAGGTCGATCTCGCCGAGCAGCAGCACCAGCGTGATGCCGAGCGCGATGATCGTCAGCGAGGCGATCTGGAGGCAGAGGTTGACCAGGTTGAACGCGTTGAGGAACGTGTCGTTCAAGCTCTGGAAGACGATGACGATGACGACCAGGCCGACGATGATCGGCAGCGAGCCGATGTCGCCGCTCTTCAGCCGCTGCACCAGCGCACTGAGGTAGCCCATCGGGCCGCGGGCCTGGATCAGACGAGGATCGAGCAGGTCCGCCGCGACGGCACCTTCGGCCGGCTTCTCGGCCGGGTCCAGGGGGGTGTTCGTCGTGCTCACGCGTTCGTCCCTTCGTGCCGGCCACCGGTGCGCTGTTCCCGGGCGGCCCGCTCGGCCACCACGTTGTCGCTGGCGCCGGTGATCGCGGCGACCAGCTCGGTCGTGCTCACCTGGCGGGCGTCGAACTCGCCGGCGTTCCGGCCGAGCCGCAGTACCACGACGCGGTCGGCGACGGCCTGCACGTCGGCCATGTTGTGGCTGATCAGGACGACCGCGAGGCCGCGGTCGCGGAGCCGCTCGACCAGGTTGAGCACCTGCGCGGTCTGGGCGACGCCGAGCGCGGCGGTCGGCTCGTCGAGGATGACGACCTTCGGGTTACCGAGCAGCGAGCGCGAGATCGCGACGGTCTGCCGCTGGCCACCGGAGAGGGAGGCGACCGGGATCCGGACGCTGGGGATCTTCGCGGCGAGCGTCTTCAGCAGCTCCCAGCTGCGGCGCTCCATCTCGGCTTCGTCGAGGGCGACGCCGCCGATCGTGACTTCGTTGCCGAGGAACAGGTTGCCGACCACGTCGAGGTTGTCGCAGAGCGCGAGGTCCTGGAAGACCGTGGCGATGCCGAGGTTCTGCGACGCCGACGGCGACGGGATGTTGACCGGGCGACCTTCGAACAGGATTTCGCCGGAGTCCGACGGTCCCGCTCCCGACATGACCTTGACCAGGGTGGACTTACCCGCTCCGTTGTCCCCGACCAGCGCGACCACCTCCCCCGGGCGAACCGAGAAGGAGACGTCGGTGAGCGCTTGGACGGCGCCGAACCGCTTGTTGATGCCCGTCATCGAGAGCACCGGCGCATCTGTGCCGGTCCTTGGACGGCCGGCCCCTGTGGTGGCTGTCATGCGGTCCTCTTCGCTGCGAGGGGGTGGGATGGGATGGCTGGCTGCCGGAAGTGGAGGGCTGACGTGCGGGGACGACGGCACACCGTCCGGTGTGCCGTCGCCCGCGCCTTCAGGAGAGGTCGGCCGTCACTGGAGGCCGGCCGCCTTGCAGGCCGCTGCGTAGTCGGCCGTGCAGATCTGCGCCGCGGTGTAGAAGTTGTCGGCGACGACAGTGGTCTTGATGTTGTCCTTGGTGACCGCAACCGGGGTCAGCAGGATCGACGGAACGTCTTCCTTGCCGTTGTTGACCGGCGTGGTCGTCTCGGTGATCTCCTTGCCCTGGGCCAGGGCGACCGCGATCTCGGCGGCCTTCTCGGCCTCCGGCTTGATCGCCTTGTAGACGGTCATGAACTGGTCACCGGCGACGATCCGCTGGATCGCGGCGAGCTCGGCGTCCTGACCGGTGACCGGCGGGAGCGGGGTCACGCCCGCGGCCTTCATCGCGGCGATCGCGCCACCGGCGGTGCCGTCGTTGGCGGCGTAGACGCCGACGAAGCCGGTCTTACCCAGCTTGGAGATCTGGCCGTCCATGAACGTCTGGGCGTTCTCCGGCTTCCACTCCGGGGTGAAGAAGTCGGGCGTCGGCTCCAGCTTGAAGCCGGACTTGTCGAGGACCGAGTGAGCGCCCTTGTTGAAGAGCTTCGCGTTGTTGTCCGTCGGCGAGCCGTTGATCATCACGACGTTGCCGCTGGTCTTGCCGGACTTCTTCAGCTGGTCGACCAGCGAGGTGGCCTGCAGGGCGCCGACCTTCTCGTTGTCGAACGAGATGTAGTAGTCGAGGTCCGCACCGGTCACGAGCCGGTCGTACGAGATGACCGGGACCTTCTTGGCCTTCGCGGTGTTGACGATGCTGGCAGCAGCCGCACCGTCGACCGGGTCGAGCACGAGGACCTTCGCGCCGTCGTTCAGCGCGGCCTCGGCCTGCTGCTGCTGCGTGTCGGTCTGCTGGTTGGCGTTGTTGTAGATGACCTCGCAGTCCGCGCAGAGCGACTTGACCTTGGCCTCGAACAACGGCTTGTCGAACTGCTCGTACCGGGTCGTCTGCGACTCCGGGAGCAGCAGGGCAATCTTGGCACTGTCGCTGCTGCTGCCGGACTCAGAGCCTTCGTCTGAGCTCTCACAGGCTGCCGCGCTTAGCGCCAGCAGCACGGCAGCGGCAACAGCGACGCCGCGACGCAGAGTGAACACCGAACCTCCCGATGGGGACGCATCAAAAACACTGCACCGGCGCACTCCGCCGATGACCAGAACACTCTGCCCTCGGGCTAGGTTCCGTCAAGGAACACCCATAACGGTTTGGTTTCGTCATGGACACGACACTTCACTGTATCGGTAAAGCCGACGAAAGCGACGAAGCATGCACTCCCGGCGGCTTCCAGCGATTCAGTTTTGTGTTCAGTTGACAGAACTGGCGACACGCCCGAATATTCGTGCATGACTGACCAGGTGTCAGGTGTCACGGCCCTCGGCGGTAATCAACGCCGTCTGGCTGATGCCCTGCGGGCAATGGGGCCCAGTACCCGAGCAGATCTGGCCTCCGCGACAGGGCTTTCCCGCGCCACGGTGTCCACTACTCTGAGTGATCTCGCGGACCTCGGACTGGTCGTCGAACCCGGCGGTACGGCACCCGCCGGACCCGCCGGTGGCCGACCGGCCGCCGTCGTGCAGCTCGCGCCGGGCGCGGGCGTCGTCGCCGGGGTGGACGTCGGGCGGCGCCACGTCAACGTCGCGGTGGCCGATCTGGCGCACACCGTCATCGCTGAGCGCGGAGAGCGTCTGCAGCCGGACGAGGAGCATACCGCCGAGGTGATGCTCGACCGGGCCGCCGCGCTGGTGGTGGCCGCCGTCGAGGAGTCCGGCCACCTCCTGTCCGACGTGATCGGCGTCGGGCTCGGCCTCCCGGCGCCCGTGGTCAGCGGCACCGGCCTGCTGGGCGCGTCGAACATCTTGCCGGCCTGGGCCGGGCTGGCGCCCTCGGTGGAGCTGGGACGACGTCTCCAGCTGCCGGTGCACGTGGAGAACGACGCGAACCTGGGTGCGCTCTCCGAGCACACGTGGGGTGCCGGCCGGGGCAGCGAGGCGCTGGTCTACCTCAAGCTGGGCACCGGCATCGGTGGCGGGCTGGTGATCAACGGTCGGCTGTTCCGGGGAATCTCCGGGACGGCCGGGGAGATCGGTCACCTCAGTCTGGACGCGGCCGGTGACGTCTGCCGCTGCGGCAACCGCGGCTGCCTGGAGCTGGTCGCCGGTGGTGCGGCGCTGGTCTCGGTGCTCGGCCGCGGCCGCCCGGAGGTCCGGTCGCTGGCGGACGTCGTCGGGCTGGTCGCCGACGGGGACGCACCGTGCCGCCGACTCGTCGCCGACGCGGGTTCGTCGATCGGGGTGGCGCTCGGCGGCCTGGTGAACCTGATCAACCCGGACCGGGTCGTGGTCGGTGGTGAGCTGGCGGCGACCGGTCAGGTCCTGCTCGACCCGCTCCGGCACGCGCTCGGACGGTCGGCCGTGCCGTCGGCGGTGGAGGCCGTGGACGTCGTCCAGGGGACGCTCGGCGGCCGCGCCGAAGCGCTCGGCGCCGTGGCCCTGGTGCTCCGGGAGCCCTCCCCGACCCGGTAGTCCGCGCTCAGCGGGCCGCCGTCAAGGTTCCCACGCATTCGACGTGGTGGGTCATGGGGAACGCGTCGAACGCGCGCACCTGGGTCAGCGTGTAACCCTCCTCGGCGAACGTGGCGACGTCACGCGCGAACGCCGCCGGGTCACAGGCCACGTAGGCCACGGCCCGCGGGCTGCGCGCCGCTACCGCACGTACCACCGCACTCCCGGCACCCGAGCGCGGCGGGTCCAGCACGACCAGGTCCACCCGGTCCGGCACTCCCCCGGCCAGGGCCCGGTCGACCCGGGCGGTGACCACCTCGACCCACTCCAGATCCCGCACGTTCCGGCGGGCGTCGTCGCAGGCACCGCGATCGGCCTCGACCGCCACCACCCGTCCGTCCGGCCCCACCAGCGCACCCAGTACCCCGGCGAACAGCCCGGCACCGGCGTACAGGTCGAGCACCGACTCCCCCGGCTCCGGCGCCAGCGCCTCGACCACCGCGTCCGCCAACGCGTCCGGCGCCGCCGGGTGGACCTGCCAGAATCCGTCGGCGCGCACCAGCCAGCGGCGATCGGCCGCGACCTCCCGGACCCGCCGGTGTCCCCGGATCGGTTCGGCCGGCGCCCGCTCGGCGCTCCGCACGGTCGACGCCGCAACCAGCACCGCCACCGACTCCGGCAACTCGTCCGGGAGGTCCGGCGCGGGCACCCGGTGCGGGCGGCGCGGACGCCCCGGACGGCGTCCGCGGGGCGGGGCACCGCGCGGCGCCGGCTGGTCGAGCACGAGCGCGTCGTCACCGGCCGCGGACGCCACGGCCTCGACCGCGGCGACCCCCGGCCACCCCAGGTGGGTCACGCCGAGCGCGTTGATCCGCGGGTCGGCGATCGGGCAGCTCTCCACCGGCAACACCGCTCGCGACCGGTGCGGGTGCAGCCCCGCCCGGCCCTGCGCGTCCACCGCGAACTGGACCCGCGTCCGCCAGCCCAGCGGACCGCCGGGGAGCTCCTCCACACCGTCGAAGATCTCCGCGATCCGCGCCGGAGGCAGGTGTCCCAACCGCTCCAGCTGCTCGCGGACGACGCCCGCCTTCAACGAGCGCTGCGCGTCCGGAGCGACGTGCTGCAGGTCGCACCCGCCACACCCACCGGGATGCGCGTAGGGGCACGGCGGCTCGACCCGCTCCGGCGCGGCCCGGAGCACCGACACCGCGTCGGCGCGGCAGAACGAGCCGCCCCGGTCCTCGGTCACCCGGACCAGCACCCGCTCACCCGGCAGCGTGTGCCGGACGAACACCACCCGGCCGGAGTGCCGGCCCACGCAGTGCCCACCGTGCGCGAACGTCTCGATGTCCAGCTCGAACTCGGTCCCCACCCAGGACGTCGCGGCCGCCGACTCGGTCATGACGACGACCCCGATCCGGTCGACTCCGGCTCCCGCTCCTCGGCGGTCGCGGCGCGGGCACTGGCCGAAGGCCGCGGGTCGGGGTGCAGGCCGCGGCGCACCGCGCCGGGACCGGCCACCCGATCGGCACGGTCCGGATCGCGTCCGACCGTGGAGCGCAGCTGCCACGGCACGCTCGTCACCATCACGCCCGGCTCGAACAGCAGGCGCCCCTTGAGCCGCAGCGCGCTCTGGTTGTGCAGCAGGTGCTCCCACCAGTGCCCGACCACGTACTCCGGAACGAACACCGTGACGACGTCGCGCGGGGACTCCCGCCGCAGGCTGTGCACGAAATCGAGGATCGGCCGGGTGATCTCCCGGTACGGCGACTCGACGACGGTGAGGGGCAGCGAGATGCCCCGGCGGTCCCAGTCCTCCTGCAGTGCCCGCGTCGACGCGGGGTCCACGTTCACGGTCACCGCGGTGAGCGAGTCCGGGCGGGTCGCTTTCGCGTAGGCCAGCGCCCGCAGCGTCGGCTGGTGCAGCGTCGAGACCAGGACGACCGCGTGGTTGCGGGACGGCAGGATCGGCTTCTCCTCGGTCGGACGCAGCTCCTCGGCCACCCGGTTGTAGTGGCTACGGATGCCCAGCATCAGCAGGTAGATGAATGCCATCGCGGCGATCGCGATCCACGCGCCCTGGGTGAACTTGGTGGCCAGCACGATCACCAGCACGGAGCCGGTCATCACCAGGCCGAAGCCGTTGATCGCCTGCGAGCGGCGCATCCGTCGGCGGATCTGCGGGTCGCGCTCGACCCGCAGCAGCCGGCTCCAGTGCCGCACCATGCCGATCTGGCTGAGTGTGAACGACACGAACACCCCGACGATGTAGAGGTGGATCAGCGCGCTCGGGTCCGCTTTGAACACCACCAGCAGGATGCCGGCGGCGACCGCGAGGAACAGGATGCCGTTGCTGAACGCCAGCCGGTCACCGCGGGTGTGCAGCTGCCGCGGCAGGTACCGGTCCTGCGCGAGGATCGAGCCGAGCACCGGGAAGCCGTTGAACGCGGTGTTCGCCGCGAGCACCAGGATCAGCGCGGTCATGAACGTCACGAAGTAGAAGCCGGGCGAGAACCCGCTGAAGATCGCCTCTCCGAGCTGGGCGACGACGGTCTTCTGGACGTAGCCCTCCGGCGCGCCCTCCAGCTGCTCGGCGGGGTTCTCCACGTATTGGAGGCCGGTCAGCCGGGCCAGCCAGATCATGCAGAGCATCATCGCGACCGAGATCAGCCCGAGCATCAGCAGCGTCGTCGCCGCGTTCTTGCTCTTCGGACGCCGGAACGCCGGCACACCGTTGCTGATCGCCTCCACACCGGTCAGCGCCGCGCAGCCGGACGAGAACGCCCGGGCCAGCAGGAACACCAGCGCCACACCCGCGAACGTGTCCTCGCCCTGCAGCTCGAAGCCGGCGCTCTCGGCCCGCACCTCGTCGCCGGAGACGAAGATCCGGTAAGCGCCCCAGAGCACCATGCCGAAGACCGCGATCATGAACCCATAGGTGGGGATCGCGAACGCCACCCCGGATTCCCGGACGCCCCGCAGGTTGAGCGAGGTCAGCAGGGCCACCAGCAGGACCGCCACCAACACCTGATGGTCGTCGAGCATCGGCACCGCGGAGGCCAGGTTCGCCACCCCCGACGCCACCGACACCGCGACCGTCAGCACGTAGTCGACGAGCAGCGCGCTGGCCACGCCCAAGCCGAACCGCGGCCCGAGGTTGGTGTTCACCACCTCGTAGTCACCGCCACCGGACGGATAGGCGTGCACGTTCTGCCGATAGGAGGCCACGACCGTGAGCAGGACGACCACGACGGCCAGCGCGATCCACGGCGAGAGCGTGTAGGCGGCCAGGCCGGCGGCGCTCAGCGTCGCGAGGATCTCGGCGGGGGCGTAAGCGACCGACGACAGCGCGTCGGACGCGAAGACCGGCAGCGCGATGCGCTTCGGCAGCAGGGTTTCAGCGAGCTTGTCGCTCCGCAGCGCCCGTCCGATGACGAGGCGCTTGAACACGGACGTCGGGGACGGCACGGCGATAGCGTACGTCCGTCCTGCCCGGTCGAACGGTCCGGGCGGCGATCCGTTCGGTGATCTGTACGGCCGTGGGCTAACACCCGGTCCGGACGTGTAGCGTCCAGGCGAGGTCAGCCTGAGGGCGTGGAAGGACTGCGGACGTGCACATCGTCATCATGGGCTGCGGGCGAGTCGGTTCCACCCTCGCGCACAGCCTGGAGAAGCGCGGGCACACCGTTGCGGTGATCGACCAGAACCCGGACGCGTTCCGCCGACTCGGTCCCCAGTTCGGCGGCTCGACGGTCACCGGCGTCGGGTTCGAGCGCCGGACGCTCGAAGAGGCCGGCATCGAGCGGGCCGACGCGTTCGCGGCGGTCAGCAGCGGCGACAACTCCAACATCATCTCCGCGCGGCTGGCCAGGGAGACCTTCGGCGTGCAGCGGGTCGTGGCGCGGATCTACGACCCTCGCCGTGCGGCCGTCTACGAGCGCCTGGGCATCCCGACCGTCGCCACCGTCCGGTGGACGTCCGACCAGGTGCTGCGGGCGCTGATGCCGGAGACCGCGGTCGAGGTGTGGCGCGACCCGTCCGGCTCGGTCGCGATGATCGAGCCGCCCCTGCACCCGGGGTGGCTCACCCAGCGGATCTCGGCGCTGGAGGAGGCGACCGGCGCACGGGTGGCGTACCTGACCCGGTTCGGGGTCGGTCAGCTGTGCAGTCAGTCCACGGTCATCCAAGAGGGCGACCGGATCTTCCTGCTCGCTGCCGAGGGACAGGTCGACAAGGTCGGCGAGATCGCCGGGTCCGCCCCGGTGGAGCGGGGACGCTCGTGAACGCTCGCGCCGAGACCGGAGATGCAGTGATGAGCGCTTGCGCGAAGAGCGGAGGGCACTGATGCGGGTCGCGATCGCCGGAGCGGGCAACGTGGGACGTTCGGTGGCGAACGAGCTGGCGGAGAACGGCCATCAGGTGATGTTGATCGACCGTGACCCGCGGCAGATGCGCAGCCACCTCGTGCCGGAGGCGGAGTGGGTGCTCGCCGACGCCTGCGAGCTGTCGTCGCTGGACGACGCGGGGCTGGCCGGCTGCGACGTGGTCGTCGCCGCGACCGGCGACGACAAAGTCAACCTCGTCGTCTCGCTGCTGGCCAAAACCGAGTTCGCGGTCGGCCGGGTGGTCGCGCGGGTGAACCGGGCGGAGAACGAGTGGCTGTTCACCGACCAGTGGGGCGTGGACGTCTCGGTCAGCAAGCCGCGGCTGATGGCGGCGCTGGTCGAGGAGGCCGTGACCGTCGGTGACCTGGTCCGCCTGATGACGTTCCGCCAGGGTCAGGCCAGCCTGGTCGAGATCACGCTCGCGCCGGACGCACCGTACGTGGGGCGTCCGCTCCGGGAGGTGCCGCTGCCGTCGGACGCCGCGCTGGTCGCGATCCTGCGCGGCGCTCGGGTGCTGGTGCCGACGCCGGACGACCCGCTGGAGCCCGGTGACGAGCTGATGTTCCTCTGCCCGCCGGAGACCGAGGACCGCCTGCACACGGTGATCAGCGGCGACGGTTCCCCGCACTCCTGACTTCTCAGACGGTCGCGGACCGCTCGGCGTCCGCGTGGATCGCACGCCGTCCGTACCAGATCGTGAACGCGAGGCAGACGCCGAACATCGGCCAGCCCATCGCCAGCGACGCCCAGCCGAGCGCGTCGGCGTCGTGCCGCGACCAGAGCCAGATCTGCACTCCGGCCCGGATCGCGAACATCAGCGCCCAGACCAGCGTGATCAGCGAGAACGCGCGCACGAGCGACCGCTGCTCCCGCCACGTCGACGGGATCTCGGCGATGAATCGCCAGGCGTACCCGATCACCGGGCGGCGGACCAGCACGGAGCCGGCGCAGAGCAACGCACCCCCGCTGTTGCGGGCGATGTTGAGCAGGTAGAAGTCCTCGGCCTGGCCGGTGCGCGCGGCGATGAACGCCGCGATGCCGACCGCGAACAGGCCGTTGAGCGCGTGCCGTACGGAGTCGCGCCGCGCGAGCCGGAACACCGCGATCAGCGCCGCCGACCCGACCGCCGCCCAGAGCGCCGGCTTCAGCGACATCATCATGTTCACGATGATGAAAACGAGTACCGGCAGGCTGCTCTCGACCAGCCCGCGGATCCCGCCGAGCTGTTCGCGGACCTGGTCGGCGATGGAGATCGGCGGTTCTTCGGCGTCGTCGGACCGATCACCGCGGTCGGTCGGCTCCACTGGTGGCGTGATCCGGACGCGGGGCCGCGCGCTGCCAGCGGGCGGGTGACCGTCGACCGCGGGCAGCGGACCGTTGGGCGCGGTGGCCGGACGGGCGGCGCCCTCGGTGCCCTGGGCGGCGTCGGCAGCGTCTGCAGCGTGGCCGTGGCGCTGCGGCGGAGCCGCGTGCCGGCCGTAACCGACGGGGTCACCCGGCGGCGAGTCGGCGACGAACTCGACGGCCTCCTCCGCGAGGATCTCCGCGACCCGGCTCGACGGGTGCTCGTCACCGAAGATCGCCTCGGCGAGCTGCTCGTCCTCGACCCTGCGCTGGTCGTCCCCGGCGGCGTGCGTGGAGTCGGTACGGTCGCCGGTCGGCCGGGCGCGGTGGTCGGTCACGGTGTGGTCGGCTCCAGCGAGTAGGCGGGGTTGAAGATCACCTTACGGCCATCCCGCAGGGCGAGCCGTCCCTCGACGGAGAGCGACCGACCTGGCTCGATGCCCGCGATCCGCCGCCGGCCCAGGAAGATCAGCGTGATCGACCCGGTGCCGTCGAAGAGCTCGGCCTCCAGCGTCGGCTGGTTGGTTCGCGGTGTGTAGCGGACGGACGTCAGGCGGCCGGTGACCGTGGCGTACCGGCCCCGCGGACAGTCACAGACCTTCTCCGCCCCGGAACGGGCACTGACCTCCTGCAGGTTCTCGGCATCGAGTTCCCGGTCGGAGGCGGTGAGGCGGCGGAAGAGCCGTTTCAGACCGGAATCCTCGGCGGTCCGCGGCAGCGTGTCAGTCATGGTGGGCACCTCAGCGACGAGTCGGCGCGGCTATGCCGTAGAACACGTTTGCGTGCTCCAGGCATACCCGGTACCGCGCCGTCCTGATCAGGGTAGGTCAGGAATGCTGGGCCACAACGTTGAACCGTGTCAGAGACCCGACCGCCGACACCGCACCGCCCCCGGCGGCGCCGCACTGACTGGGTAGCGGCCCGGCTACTCCTCGGCCGACGCCTGCTGAGCGGACGCCTGCTCGACGACCTCCCGGGGCAACCGGAGCGGCAGCGGGTCACGCACCGGCATCGGATCGGTGCCGCGGACCACGACGGTCTGCCGCACCGACTCGGCCAGCTGCGGCCCGGAAGCGGGGTCGGCGGCCGCCGCGCCGGTGAACGTCGCCCGCAGGAACCACCGCGGCCCGTCGACCCCCACGAAGCGCAGCAGCTGCTTGCTGCCGTCCGGCACCTTCACCGTCGCGCGCAACTCGGGGCCGAACTCACCGTGCTCGTGCTCGACCACCCCACCGTCGCCACGGATACCTGCCTCGAGCTCCCCGCGGACGTCGTCCCAGATGCCCTCGGTGCGCGGTGCCGCGAACGCCGCCAACTCCAGAGCGCTCGTCCCGTCGGTCAGCACGACCGACGCCACCTGGCCCTGCTGGTCGGCCTCGACCCGCAACTCCACGTCCGAAAGGGTCGGGACGCGCAGCGCGCCGAGATCGACCCGCTGGACGTCGTCCGCAGGAGCCTCGTCGGCGTCCCAGGGGCCGGTACCGGCCTCGCCGTCCACCGAGTCCTCCGACTCGGTGCCGGTGGTCTCCAGGCCGTCTTCCTCCCGGCCGGTCGCCGCATGCCGGCCACGCCGACGTCGAAACACCCCTCACACCCCTCTCATTCTGAATTCGGGCGTACAGGAACCAAGTCGCGGTGCCCTCCGGTCGAGCCGTGGCCACCCGTCCCGCGGACCGACTCGGGCAGCACGGATGCCACCCGGAATTCGGCCCGCTCGACGCGCTGCACCACGAGCTGGGCGATCCGGTCGCCCCGCGCGAGTGTCACGGTCTCGGTCGGATCCAGGTTGATCAGGTTCACCTTGATCTCGCCCCGGTATCCCGCATCGACGGTACCGGGTGCGTTGACGATCGAAACGCCGAACCGCGCGGCCAGACCTGAGCGCGGGTGCACGAACCCCGCGTAACCCTCCGGGAGCGCGATCGCCAGGCCGGTGCCGACGAGCGCGCGCTCACCGGGGCCGAGCGTCACGTCCGCGGACGTGACCAGGTCGGCGCCGGCGTCACCCGGCTTCGCGTACGCCGGGAGCGGCAGGTCGGGGTCGAGCAGTTGCACGAGCACCTCGACCGGGGCGGTCGCGATGGTGGCGTCGGTCATCCGGTGTCCGTTCCCTCCAGGCATCAGCGTGGCCGGAGGCACGATAACCGGCGCCGGGCCAGCCGGTGCCGCACGGCACCGGCCAGGGCGCGTTTCCTCGACTCGACGGCGTCGCCGCGCACCGGCGAGACGACGCCCGGGGCGCTGCGCGGGGCGTGGCCTAAGCTCGGCACATGCGCTCCCGCTCGGCCGTCGCGACCACCAGCACGTACCAGGAACGGTGGACCGTGCCCTGGTGGGGCTGGCTCGGCGCGGTGGCCGTGGCGCTGCTCCTGGCGGCCGAGATCCACCTCGGGTACGGCGGGCTGCGGTCATGGCTGCCCTACGTCGTCTTCGTTCCGCTCGCGCTGGTCGCGGTGGCGGCCCTCAGCCGGATCACGGTCGCGGTCACCGACGACGAACTCCACCTGGACGACGCCCACATCCCACGGCGGTTCCTGCTCGCCGCCGAGGCACTCAGCGGCGACGCGAGGCGGGACGCGCTCGGCCCGGAGCTGGACCCGGTGGCGTTCGTCGTCCACCGGCCGTGGGTGCAGGGCCTGGTGCGGGTCTATCTGGACGATCCCGACGACCCCACGCCGTACTGGATCTTCTCGTCCCGGGATCCGGAGGCGCTGCTCGCGGCACTCGACCTGCCGCTGCCCGCGCCGGAGTAACCGCTGAACACCGTCAACCGGAAACGTGGTCTTCCCGAAATCGGCGTCCGCGGCCCGGTGGTTCCCGAAGGTGGCCTCGGGATGAGTTCGCTCAGTAGAGCGACGGCCGATCGGACGGTCCGTCCACCGCCGACCGTCCCTTGCGCAGGTCGGCGCGGACCGCGTCGCCGAGCATCCGGGTCGCCCGGCGGTTGAGCTCGGCACCGATCGCGGCTCCGGTGAACAGCGGGCCGAGCGTCGTCATGTTGCGCCCCATCCGGCGCAGCAGCCGGTCCCGCAATTCCCTGCGCATGCCGGTGCTGAGGATCGTCGTGAAACCCCGTCCACTCTGCAGCAGCGTCACGCCGCGGCGGCGGGCCCAGGCCTGCAGCAGCGCGCTGCCGCGTTCGCTGGCCGAGCCGCGGACCGGCACGCCGTAAACCTCGTGCAGCTCCGCCAGCAGTTTGATCTCGATGGCGACGATCGCGGCGGTCTCCACGGCGATCAGGATCGGAGCGGAGAGCAACGACGGAGGCGCGGCCCACTCGACCGCGGCGACCCCGCCGCCGGCGGCACCGAGGCTGGCGGACACCCGGGAGGCGTTCCGGATCAGGGCGTCGGCGAGTTCCTCACCGGACTTACCGTCGTAGTGCCGCTGGAGCGTCTCCAGGTCGCGGACGGTCAGGTGCGGCGTCACGGCGATCACCAGATCCGTCGCCCAGTTCACGGCGGCGCGCGGTCCGCGCAGGGCCCGACCAGCGCCACGGCCGGCGCTGGTGACCGCCCGGCTGAGCAGGCGACGGCGGTCCGCCGTCGTGAGTTCCGTGTCGGTCAGGCGAGCCAGAGCGCCGGTGGCCTCCGGAGAGACGTCAGTCGGCGCGGCGTCGGACGCGGGCGTCCCGGACGTCGAATCCGGCACCTCTGGCGCGGATCCGGCGCTCGACGGGTTGTCCGAGTAGGTCATGGCGGTAATCCCTCGGGTCACGCGGAGCGGGTGCCGGCGCGGTTCCGGCTCTCGCCGGACGTCCGCGCCCGTCACACCGCCCGCGGGTGGCAGCGCGGTCGGTAACGGACCGCTCCTGCACTACCCCGTACGGTCGGGGTACTACCCCCCGGAGCCCCGACCGTCGTCGGTTCTTACGGACGCCCGATTCCTTCCAGGGACTCAGTGCGCGGTCGTGGCGAACCGCCGGGCGTCCCGTACTGCTTCTCGCGGCCGACCGGGGGATCAGGCCGCGCATTCGGTGCAGACGTACTGGCCGTTCTTCTCTTCGGCCAGCTGGCTGCGGTGGTGGACAAGGAAGCACTGCGAACAGCGGAACTCGTCGTTCTGCATCGGCAGTACCTTGACGGTGAGCTCCTCGCCGGACAGATCTGCGCCCGGCAGTTCGAAGCCTTCTGCAACCTCAGCCTCGTCGACGTCCACACTGCCGGACTGTGAATCGGTCCGGCGTGCCTTCAGCTCCTCGAGGCTGTCCTCGCCGAGCTCCGATTCCTCGGTTCGACGTGGCGCGTCGTAGTCGGTGGCCATCGTGGTGGTCCTCTTCTTTCGTTGGATGCCAGCCCGGGTGACGCCGTGAACGGCCAGGTTCCCCGGCCAGGAAGGAAACCCGTTCGACCCGGCGAGCGCGGAACCTTACCGTTTCCAGCGCCCCTAATACGCACAGCCCACCGGATGTGTTCCCGATGTGATCGAGGTGACACCGATGCCCGTCTTCCCTGCACCGGAGCAGCAGCCGGACCAGGGGCGGGCCACCGCGCTTTCCGCGGACCCGACCTTGGCGCCGACGACCGCCGGTCCAGTGCCCCCCATCGGCGGGCGGCGTAGCCGGGCCCGGCTACGCCGCCTCGGATGGTCGGACGAATGGGACGCACGGTACCGGATGGCGACGGCAACCGGCAGATGCCCCACGACGCCGGATATCCGGGTCGCGGATGGCGACCTTACCCAATACGCGGACCGGATCGGGGACCCCGAACCTCACCGCTCACCAGCCGGGACACGGCACCTACTGTTGCCGGACGAACGCCGGGCGCGGTGGCCCCCGTCCGGTGGGCGGGTGGCGCGACGGCTCTCCACCGGATGCGGGCCACTCGTCCCGGCACGCGTCACCGACGTCGACGACGACGGCTGTGGCTGCCTGGCGGCGACCGGACCGGTGCGCGCGGTCGCCGAGCCGGGGCTGACGCCGGTCGCGGGCGACTGGGCCGTCCTGGCCGGAAACGCGCTGGTCGCGGTGCTCCCCCGGACCTCCGTGGTGCGGCGCGGCCGGGGCGCCGACGACGTCTGCGGCGAGGTTCTCGCGGCCAACGTCGATCTGGTGCTCGTGGTGCAGACGTTCTCCGCGACGCTCTCGCCGGACCGTACCGAGCGGTTGCTCGCGCTCGCCGCGGCGAGTTCGGCGACGCCGGTGCTGGTGCTGAGCCAGATCGACCGGGCACCGGACGGCGCGGTGGTCCGCTCCGTCCTGGCCGACCTGGCCGTGCTCGCCGAGAGCTGTCCGGGGACCCGGGTCGTGGGCGTGAGCACGCTGCCGGACCATCCCGGCGTGGCCGGTCTGCATCGACTACGCGCCCTGCTGCCCGGTTCGACGCCGGCCGCCAGCCTCGCGAGTCCGGACGGGGCCGCGGGCGCGGCCGCGGTCGTCGGTCCGCCGGGCTGCGGCAAGAGCAGCTTGGTGGACGCGCTGTCCGGCGGGGCACCGCGGGCCGGCGCCGGCTCCGCGCTGGTGCCGCTGCCCGGCGGTGGAGCGCTGGTCGACACCCCGAGCTGCTCCGCCGACGAGCCGGACTGGCTCGCCGAGCGATATCTCAGCCGGTTGCGCGCCACGCAGCGGGAACGGTGGCGGGCCGGCCCTCACCCGCGGTCCCAGACCCGTCGTCGCCTCCGCCCGCTGGCCGGTGGAGCCTGAGGTACGGGCCGGCAGCGCGGACCCGGATCCGGAACGGTCGCCGGGTTATCACCGGGGATGAACCGGGACGCTACAGTCTGGGCCCATGACGACCGGGATGGTGGGGCGGTGAGCCTGGCGCGAGTCAGGGCACTGACAGTAATCGGGGTATTGGCGCTGGTCGCGGTCATCACCGTGGTGTGGGCGATCGTCACCGACGACCAGACCGGGAAGTCGGCTCTGGGCTGCGACACCGTGCAGGCGAGCATCCCGGCGCCGAACGCGGTGCAGGTCCGCGTCTACAACGGCACCGACGAGGCGGGCCTCGCCGACAAGGTGCGGACCGCGCTGGAGAAGCGCGGCTTCAAGGTGATCGACGTCGGCAACGACCCGCAGGGCGAGCCGGTCACGCAGACCGCGCAGATCCGCTACGGGCCGACCGGAGCCGGTGCGGCGCAGCTGCTCCAGGCGAACCTGCGCGGCAGCGTGATCGTCGACGACGCCCGTGAGGACGCCAGCGTGGACGTCGTCCTCGGGATCGAGTTCAAGGAACTGACCCCGGACAAGGAGGTCCCGGCCGAGCTCGAGGGCCTGGACCCCCCGCAACCCTCCCAACCCGCCAACTGTTGAGTCTGCACGGCCTGCTGAGGGTCAGAACAGACTGCGCTCGGGGCCGGTCAGCGCTGGGGAGTGGCTGCTATCAGGGCGTCGTGTAGGGCTGCGTGGATCTTGGGGGGTGCGGCCAGCGTCATCGCGTCGCTCGCCGGCTCGCCGCGCAAGCCGGTGACCAGCAGCCCCGCCTCCTCGGCGATCAACCCGCCGGCGGCCCGGTCCCACGGGCTCAATCCTCGCTCGAAGAACGCGTCCAGCCGCCCCTCGGCCGCTGCGCACAGGTCGAGCGCCGCCGATCCGATCCGGCGGATGTCCCGGATCTCCGGCAGCAGCCGCAGCAGCACCTCGGCCTGCTCCCGGCGCCGCTGCGCCGCGTAGCCGAACCCGGTGCCGACCAGCGCGCTGCCCAGCGCGGTCACCGACGAGCCGTGCAGCCGCGTCCCGTCGCGCCAGGCGCCGCCACCGCGCACCGCCGTCCACTCTTCCCCGGTGACGACGTTCCGCACCACCCCGGCGACGACCACCCCGTCCACCTCCGCCGCGAGCGACACCGCGTACGCCGGGATGCCGTAGACGAAGTTGACGGTCCCGTCGATCGGGTCGAGCAGCCACCGCACCGCGTCGGGAGCGGCCTCCTTCCCGACCGGTCGGAACCCACCCTCCTCACCGAGCACCAGGTCGCCGGGGCGCGCCGCGGCCAGCCCCTCCACCACCAGCTCCTCGGCCGCCCGGTCGGCCGCGGTGACCGGGTCGGTCGGCGTCGACTTGGTCTCCACCGAGGTGACCGCCGCCGTCCGCTCGTTCCCGACCAGGACGGCCGCCCGGCGGACGAGGTCGACGGCGAGATCCTTCAGTTCGGTGGGTGCTACTGCCATGTCGGTTGTGCTCCTCGCGTCGAGATCCCCCAGGCCCACCTTCGCACCCGCCCGCGCGGCGACTGAATCGAGCCGCTGAATCGTTCCGTGCTGGTAGTGCGAATGTTGCTTCGTGGCGGTCGTGGCCAGAACCCGGGAATGCGACGTACAGTCCAGCAGGCGTCGAGCCTCGCCAGGCCGGGCGACCCCCACCAACCAGACACAACGGATGGATCGATGGTGGGAACCGTCTCCCCCGACCCGGCGGTACAATTCGTTGCCAGCCACCGGGAAGACCCGGAGGAATCTTGGAGATCAGCCCCCCGGTCAGCCCCTGACCGGTGAGGTGTGTGCCCCGCCGCACCGACACGTGGAAGGTCACTTCGTGACAGACGCCGACCGCACCCCTCCGCGGGCCGACATCGTCCGTTCCCTCGTCGACACGCTGACAGCGCGGGCGGGTGATACCGCCTCCCTCACCTCTGATGAGGTGGCGCGGGTTCTCGGTGGTGCGGGGGTGTCACCAGCTCAAGGCAAGAAGATCCTGCAGGGCCTGTCGATCGCCGGCGTCACCGTCGTCGTCAACGGCTCGGCGGACCCCCGCCCGACCCGTCGCCGGGTCGCTGCCGCTCGCTCGGCCACCACCCCGGCGTCGAAGGCGACGACGGCGAAGACCACGCGCGCCGCCGCGGCCCCCACCGCGCCCGCCGAGGCTCCGACCGCTGCCGCGGCCCCCACGCCCCGCCCGACGAAGCGTGCCGCCGCCAAGAAGACCGCCGCCGGACAGGCCGCACCGGCCGCTGGTGCAGCCCCGGCTGAAGGCGCGCCGACTGCCGGCCCGCCCGCCGAGGGCGGCCTCGCCGTCGACGAGCCGGTCGTGCTGACGGACGGCGAAGAGGAAGAGTTCGCCTTCGACGAGGAAGAGGAGGAGTCCGAGGCGCTGAAGCAGGCGCGTAAGGACGCCGAGCTCACCGCGTCGGCCGACTCGGTCCGGGCGTACCTCAAGCAGATCGGTAAGGTCGCGCTGCTCAACGCGGAGGAGGAGGTCGACCTCGCCAAGCGGATCGAAGCCGGTCTCTACGCCGCCGAGCGCATGCGTCAGGGCGAGGACCGCGGCGAGAAGATGCCGCACCAGCTCCGCCGCGACCTGAACTGGATCATCCGCGACGGCGAGCGCGCCAAGAACCACCTGCTGGAGGCGAACCTCCGGCTCGTCGTCTCGCTGGCCAAGCGCTACACCGGCCGCGGCATGGCGTTCCTCGACCTGATCCAGGAAGGCAACCTGGGTCTCATCCGCGCGGTCGAGAAGTTCGACTACACCAAGGGCTACAAGTTCTCCACGTACGCCACCTGGTGGATCCGGCAGGCGATCACCCGCGCGATGGCCGACCAGGCGCGGACGATCCGTATCCCGGTGCACATGGTCGAGGTCATCAACAAGCTCGGCCGCATCCAGCGTGAGCTGCTCCAGGACCTGGGCCGCGAGCCCACCCCGGAGGAGCTCGCCAAGGAAATGGACATCACCCCGGAGAAGGTGCTGGAGATCCAGCAGTACGCCCGGGAGCCGATCTCGCTCGACCAGACGATCGGCGACGAGGGCGACAGCCAGCTCGGTGACTTCATCGAGGACTCGGAGGCCGTCGTCGCGGTCGACGCGGTCAGCTTCACGCTGCTCCAGGACCAGCTGCAGTCCGTGCTGCAGACGCTCTCCGAGCGGGAGGCCGGCGTGGTCCGGCTCCGCTTCGGCCTCGCCGACGGCCAGCCGCGGACGCTGGACGAGATCGGCCAGGTCTACGGCGTGACCCGGGAGCGGATCCGCCAGATCGAGTCCAAGACGATGTCGAAGCTGCGTCACCCGTCGCGGTCGCAGGTTCTGCGCGACTACCTGGACTGAGCGTCGTCTCCGGCGCCGCCACCCGGTTCCCGGGCGGCGGCGCCGATTCGCGTCCGGTGCTGCCCCGCCGGCGCCGTCGCGCGGCTGTCCCGCCGCACGGCGTCCGCAGAACTACTTTCGGTAATGACGTCGTGCAGCCGCCTGCCGTCCGCGGCCGCGCCTACCCGGCGCGGGACACCGTTCCCGGTCCGTCCGGCCGGCGCAAAAGCGGGGCAGATCCGCCCGCCGAAGCCCCCAAAGGGCCCTCTCGACGTGTTCCAACTTGGTGACCGCGAGATGTCAGAACGTTGTCCGGCGGATCGTTTCGCGGCATATATCCTCGATGTACTCGAAGTGATTTGGCAGGCCCGGATGTCTGTCCGAGATCCGATCTCCGGAACGCCGTTTCCCGTGGCACTCTGGTGGTGGACCCGCCGATCATCGTGCGCGGTGGGCCCGAGACACCTGGTCACTCGCTGTGTGATGCGGAACATGGCGGTGGATCAGGAACGTCTCAGCACACTGATGTGTTGGACGATGTGTGAGCGGTAAGCACAACGAACAGCACGGTGAGAGCAGAGGAGGAGGCCAATGACCCCGACCCTGACCCCGCCGCCGACCGAGGCGCCGTCAGCTGGCGAGCGTTGCGACCGGTGCGGTGCGGCTGCCAAGGTCCGGGCAGTTCTGCCCGGCGGCGGCGACCTCGTCTTCTGCGGTCACCATGGTCACAAGTACGCCAAGGACCTCGAGAAGGTGGCAGTTCAAATCCTTCGTTCCGAGGACTGAGGCCCGAGCGACAAAAGCCCCCCAGCCGAAAGGCTGGGGGGCTTCGTCGTTCTCGGGTGGCCGCGCACCTAAGACCAGGTCTGGATCGTCGCGATCCGCTCTTCGAGTTGTTCGATCGTGGCTTGGGCGCTGGGCGGACCACCGCAGAGACGGCGGAGCTCGGCGTGGATCTGGCCGTGCGGCCGGTTCGTGCGGTGGTGCTGAGCCGCCACCAACGTGTTCAGCTGCTTCCGCAGCATCTGGCGCCGCGCGAAGCTCGACGTCGGCACCGCCTCGGGCTCCGGCACGTCCGGTCCCCCGGAGGCCTTCTGCGCGGCCGCCGCCCGCCGCTGCGCCGCCACCTGCTCGGCCTGACGCTTCGCCAGCAGCGCCGCGATCTGGTCGGAGTTGAGCAGACCGGGCAACCCCAGGTACTCCTCCTCCTCGGCGGTGCCCGGCGCCGCGCCGGTGCCGAACGAGGCACCGTCGTAGATCACCTGGTCGAGGTGCGCCGACGCCGAGAGCGCGGTGAACTTCGGCTTGTCGTCGGTGTCCTCGTCCTCGGTGCGGTTCGCGGCCGCGACCAGGTCGTCGTCGAGAAGCTTCTCCCGGTGCGGCCGGTCGAGCACGTGGTCCCGCTCGACCTCCATCTCCCCGGCGAGCCCCAGCAGCACCGGGACGCTCGGAAGGAACACGGTCGCGGTCTCCCCCGGACGCCGCGCCCGCACGAACCGCCCGATCGCCTGCGCGAAGTAGAGCGGTGTGCTGGCGCTGGTCGCGTAGACCCCGACCGCGAGCCGCGGGATATCGACGCCCTCCGACACCATCCGGACCGCGACCATCCACCGGTCCTCCGACGCCGCGAACGCCGCGATCTTGGCGCTCGCGGTGCCATCGTCCGAGAGCACGACGACCGGCGCCTTACCGGTGATCCGGCGCAGCAGCTCGGCATAGGCCTTGGCGGCCGCGTGGTCGGTCGCGATGACCAGGCCGCCGGCGTCCGCCATGCCGTGCTGGCGGATGACCGTGAGCCGGGCCTCGGCGGCCCGCAGCACCTGCGGCATCCAGTCGCCCTTGGGATCGAGCGCGGTCCGCCAGGCCTGGCCGGTCTGCTCGGCCGTCAGCGGCTCTCCCAGCCGGGCGGAGAGCTCCTCACCCGCGCTGGTGCGCCACTTGGCTTCGCCGGAGTATGCGAGGAACAGCACCGGCCGGACGACCTGGTCGCGCAGCGCGTCCGCGTAGCCGTAGTTGGAGTCGGACCGGGACCGGGTCAGCCCGTTCCGGTCGCGCTCGTACTGCACGAACGGGATCGGGTTGGCGTCCGACCGGAACGGCGTACCGGTCAGGGCCAGCCGCCGGGTGGCCGGCTCGAACGCCACCCGGACGCCGTCGCCCCAGGTGCGCGAGTCGCCGGCGTGGTGGATCTCGTCGAGGATCACCAGGGTCGGGCGGGCGGTGACCCGCCTCCGGTGGATCCCCGGGTAGAGGCCGACCTGCGCATACGTCACGACGATCCCGTGGAAGTCGGACGACGTGAGCCCGGTCGAGGAGAACGTCGGGTCGAGCTGGATGCCGACCCGGGCCGCTGCCTGCGCCCACTGCGTCTTCAGGTGCTCGGTCGGCGCGACGACCGTGACCTGGCTGACCGTCCGGTCGGCGAGCAGCTCGGCGGCGATCCGAAGTGCGAACGTCGTCTTTCCGGCTCCCGGGGTCGCGACCGCCAGGAAGTCCTGCGGCGAGCGACGGAGGTACTCGACGAGCGCTTTGCGCTGCCAGACGCGGAGCGGCGGAGCGGCTCCCCCGACCGTGCCGGCACTTGCACTCACTGGGTTCGCGGTCAAACCACACCCTCCACGCCGGTAGCTCCGAACACCAGTGCGCCCCCGGCGGCGACCGCTGCGCGAGGGCTTTACGGAGCCTACCCGGCGTCGGTGCGGGATGATGGGGAGCGGCTGCGGCTCCCGCAGCGGTGAGTTTTACCGAGCTGGTCCGTCGGTGCCCCGTGCCGTGGCGACATGCTGCGACGACACCGGGTCCGGGCGCGGCGCCGGCGCTCCTACCCCGTAGCGTGAACGGTTGACATGCTCACACTTCCCGCCGGGCGCGTCGCATGGCTGCGTGCGACGGCATCCCGAGCCGCGCGACGCGCGCTGGGTCCGGCTTTCGGCCCGGTGCGCGCCGCGCTTCGCTCGGTGGCGGCTACTCTCCGGCCCCTGTGGGTGACGATCTGCACGGTGTGGCAGATCGCGCGTTCGGCCGTGGCGAAGGCGTGGCAGGACCGGATCCTGGGTTTGTCGGCCGAAGCCGCGTTCTGGCAGCTGCTGTCGGTGCCGCCGCTGATGCTCGCGGTGCTCGGCGTCCTCGGGTACGCCGCACGCTGGACCGGCACCGACCTGGTCAACCGCACGGAGGCGCACGCGCTGCGGGTCACGGCGGGGTTGGTGAACCCCTCGGTCCAGCAGGACGTGGTGACGCCGATCGTCGGCGAGCTACTGCGGCACGGGCGCGGCGGGGTGGCGACGATCAGCATCGCGCTGGCGCTCTGGGCGGGCTCGTCGTCCACCGCGACGTTCGTCAACACGGTCTCGATCGCCTACGGGCAGCGGGAGCTGCGGGGCGCGGTAGCCAGCCGCCTACTGGCGCTCTGGCTCTACGTCTTCACGCTCGCGACCGCCGTGGTGGCGGTGCCGCTGGTGGTGCTGGGGCCGGACTTCGTCGTGGCCCGGCTGCCGGACAGCTGGCACTCGGCCGCGGAGGCGGTGATCCGGTGGGGGTACTGGCCGGTGACCGCGGCGATCGTGTTCATGGCGCTCTCGGCGTTCTACCACTACGCGACGCCGGTTCGGCTGCGCTGGCGGCGGGCGTTTCCGGGCGCCGCGCTCGCGCTGGTGCTCTTCGTCGGCCTGTCGTGGGTCCTGCGGCTCTACATGGGCCGGCTCGGCGGCGAACTGCTGCTGTTCTCGACGCTCGCGGCGCCGATCGTCGCGCTCCTCTACTTCTACGTGCTGGCGTTCGCCGTCCTGCTCGGCGCGGAGCTGAACGGCACGCTCGAGGAGTTGCACCCGGCCGGCCGCCGGCCCAGGCACCTGCACCGGATCGCTCGTCTCTGGCGTCGGCTCCGCGCCGGGGTCCGCGGAGAGACGCTCGACGACCGGGACGAAGATCCCGACCGTGCCGCAGCGGAGCGCGACAGTGCCGGCGGGGCACCGCAGACGTCCAACACCGCTCCGGAGGTGCCCGACCCGGACCGGGACGACGCCGCCGACCGCCGCCCGGATCCCGCACCGGCGGAGCTGCCCGACCCCGAAGCGAGGCCGGCTCGGTCAGCGCTTCCGGGTGATCCCGGAAGCGCCGCCGCGCTGGCTCACTCGCCCTTGGGCAGCGACTCGTAGATCTCCTTGCACGCCGGGCAGACCGGCGAGTTCGGCTTCGGCGACTTGGTCACCGGGAACACCTCGCCGCAGAGCGCCTGGACCATCGTGCCCATGACCGCGCTCTCGGCGATCTTGTTCTTCTTCACGTAATGGAAGACCTCGGGGGCGTTGTCGGTCTGGCGCTCTTGGGTCTCCGGCCGCTCCAGCGTCTCGGTGGCTCCCACAGTGCTTCCTCTCCTACGACGTGATGGTTCCCGCGAACCAACTGATGCGCTTCCAGTCTGCCGCATGACCGCCCGCAGAGCCCCCTGATGGCCGACGTGAGGTCACGCCCAGATCTCGGGTCCAGGCCTCGATGGGATGCTCATCACCAGGAAGTACGGTGTTCGCGTGGAGATCGAACCGCCGCTCGGGCGCTACCGGATCAGGCTCGGCGAGGAAGTCGCGGAAGCGGTGCGCACCGGCGCACCGGTGGTCGCGCTGGAGAGCACGATCCTGTCCCACGGGCTACCTCGCCCGCAGAACCTCGACGTCGGTGCCGAGATCGAGCGCACGGTCCGCGCGACCGGAGCGGTGCCGGCCACGATCGGCGTCCTGAGCGGAGAGATCTGCGTCGGCCTCGACGAGGGGCAGCTGCGGCACCTCGCGCTGACCGACGGCGTCGCCAAGGCCAGCGTCCGTGACCTGCCGGTGCTCGCGGCCAAGCGGGCCGACGGCGCCACGACCGTGGCCAGCACCGCGGCGGTAGCGGCGGCGGTCGGCACCGTCGTGCTCGCGACCGGCGGGCTCGGCGGCGTGCACCGGGACGCCTCGACGACGTTCGACGAGTCCGCCGACCTGGGCACGCTGGCCCGGACGCCGATCGCGGTGGTCTGCGCGGGCGTGAAGTCGATCCTCGACGTCCCGGCGACGCTCGAGCGGTTGGAATCGACCGGCGTGACCGTGCTGGGCTACCGCACCGACCGCTTCCCCGGCTTCTACCTCGCCGACTCCGGCTACCCGGTCGGGTGGCGCGCGGACGAGGTGACCGAGATCGCCGAGACGCTGCGGGCCACCCGGGAGTTGAAGCTCTCGTCCGGCGCGGTCGTGGTCGCGAACCCGCTGCCGGTCGCCGAGCAGCTCGACCCGGCGTTGCACGACCGGGTGCTGGCCGAGGGCCTGGCCGGGCTGGAGCGCGAGGGCGTCACCGGCAAGGACGTGACGCCGTACCTGCTGGCGCACTTCCACGCGGCGACCGAAGGCCAGAGCCTCACGGTCAACACCAGGATCATCCTGCGCAACGCCGATCTGGCCGGCCGGATCGCGGTGGCGTTCGCCGGCACCCGGACGGCGCTCGCGTGACCCCGGACTCGTCGCCGACCCGCGCGCACGCCTGACGGCCGTGACCACCGAGGCGAACGGCCCGCACCCCGCGCCCAGCGGGGTGGGAACGGCTGCGGGCCGGAGCCGCGCGGGACGGGTCGCGGTCGTCGGCGACCTGGCGACCGACATCGTCATCCGGACCGACGGTCCGCCCGCGGTCGGGTCCGACCGGCCGGCGAAGATCCGGTACAGCGGCGGGGGCGCCGCCGCGAACACCGCGGTCTGGCTCGCCCGGGTCGGTGTGCCGGTGACGCTGGTCGCGCGCGTCGGCGACGACGCCCCCGGGCGGGAGCGGATCGCCGAGCTGGTGGCGGCCGGGGTGGAGCCCGCGGTCGCGGTCGACCCGGAGCTGCCGACCGCCTCGATCGCCGTCCTGGTCGACGGGGACGGCGAGCGCACGATGTTTCCCGACCGGGCGGCCGCGGACCGGCTCGACGCCGCCGACGTCGCGGCCGTCGTGGGGCGGGACGGCGTCCGGCACCTGCACCTGTCGGGCTACGCGCTGCTGGACGCTGGTTCCCGGAAAGCCGGGCTGGCCGCGCTGGACGCCGCCAAGCAGCGGGACCTGACGATCTCGGTCGACGCGGCGTCCGCGGCGCCGCTGGAGGCGGTCGGCCCGGCCCGGTTCCTCCGCTGGGTCGCCGGGGTCGACCTGCTACTGGCGAACGCCGCAGAGGCGGCGGCGCTCACCGGGCTGTCCGACCCGTCGGTGTCGGCCGCGAAGCTGGCGACCTCGGTCGGGACCGCGGTGGTGAAGGACGGCGCCGGTGGGGCCTGGTGGCGCGGAACGAGCGGGGCAGCGTGGGTGGCGGCGGAACCGGCCCGTCGGGTGGTGGACACCACCGGCGCCGGGGACGCGTTCGCCGCCGGCCTGCTGGCGGCGTGGCTCACCGGTGCGGGGCCCGCGGGGGCGCTCGCCGCGGGGGCGCGGGCCGGCACGCTCGCCGTCGGCCTACCGGGTGCGCGCCCGTAGGGCACGACAGCAGATAGACGCTACCCGGCGCCGGATAACGTCCATCTGACGTTCGTTCAGTCCGGGTCGATGACCCGGGCGGAGGACGGCGGTAACTGCCGGGCGTTCAGTTCGGGCCGCTCGGGGTGTGCGGCGTCCGCCTGCTCGGCGTCGGATGCCAAGGCGCGGGCTGCGGCCGGGGACCGGCGGAACCGGGTCGAGAACCGGTTCTCCTCCCGCGGCGGACGGTCGTTCGCGAGCATCACCGCCATCCACGGAAACAGCACCATGCCGACGGTCAGCACGAGCACCCAGGCCAGGGCGTACGGGACCTCCAGGCTGACCAGGACGGCGGCCACGATCAGACACACGACCCGCAGCATCATCAGCCCGAAGTACTGCCATTGGCGGCGGCGGAGCTGATCGGCGGGGCTCTGGTCGGCCCCGGTGATCACCTCGACCCGCGATCGCCGTGTCTGCACGCGCTCCACCCGCTTCAGTCGGGGGCGCCCGGTCACCCTTGGGCCGGGTACCGCATCAACCCATCGTTGCACTGCGCAGTGGGCGCCGCCATGCGGGTCGGCGGGGTTCAGGCCGGTGCCGGCTCCCCCGTCGGCGCGCTGCGCTCTCCGACCGGTGTGCTGGGCCGGGCGACGCCGTTCGCGGAGCGGTTGCCGTTGCTGGCCGGTTCCGGATCGGTGGCCGGGAGCCCGATCAGCCGCCGGCAGCCGTCCACGCCCTCGCACTCCACCGGCCCCAGGCCGTAACCCTGCCGGTGCAGCGCCCAGCGCTCCCGGGTCAGCCGCGACCAGAGCATGTGGGTGACGACGCCGTCGTGCACCTCGTAGGTGTCGCCGCTGGGGCTGTACCCGAGCGAACGGGTGACGCCCAGCGCCGCGTCGTTGCCCTCGGCCGACTCGCTCTCCACCGCCACCGCGCCGAAGCCCTCGAACGCCAGGTGCAGCGCGAGCGCCCGCATCGCCTTGCCGTGCCCGCGACGCCGGTGCTCGGCTCCCAGCCAGGACGACGTCTCGACGATCCGGCGGCGCGGGAAGTCGTCCGCCTTCAGGTCCTGCTGGCCGACGAGCACGCCGTCGACGTAGGCCGCCAGGCAGATCCGCCACCGCTCCGGCGCCAGCTCGGCCCGCGATCGCCAGACCTGCCGCAGTACCGCCTGGGCGGCCACGTCGTCCGGGGTGGACACTCCGCTGATCGGCAGCGTCGGGTCGTGGCCGGCCTCGGTCGGCACCAGCGCGGCCAGCGCGGGGAGGTCGTCGTCGGTCGGCGGGCGCAGTTCGATCGCACCGGCGCGCACGCGTAGCCGGGCCAGGGGCCACAGCGAGGCGTCGAAACTCATCGCGCGGATTCCTCCTTGGCCTTCGCCTTGGCTGCCTTCTTGAACTCGCGAACGGCCTGCAGTGTCTCCGGGCCGGTGACGTCGGCGACCGACCGCGTCGAGCCGTCTTCGGCGTAGACGCCGGCGGCCTCGCGCCAGCCCTCCGGGCGGACGCCGAGCTGCTTGCCGAGGAGCGCGACGAAGATCCGGGCTTTCTGGTCACCGAACCCGGGCAGCGCCTTCACTCGCTTCAGGAGGTCCTTGCCGTCCGCGGCGCCGGTCCACAGCTGTGCGGTGTCACCGTCGTAGGCGTCCAGCACGTGCGTCGCCACCGTCTGCACCCGCCCGGCCATCGCCTGCGGATACCGGTGCAGCGCCGGTGGCGTCGCGAACAGCGCGGCGAACTCGTCCGGGTCGAACGCCGCGATCGCGGCCGGGTCGAGCCGGGTCACGCCCATCCGGCGGCTGAGGAGGTAGGGCGATCCGAAGGCCCGCTCCATCGGGAACTGCTGATCGAGGAGCATGCCGACGAGCAGCGCGAACGGGTCCTCGGCCAGGAACGCGTCGGCATCGACGTCCTGACTCAGACGCAGCGTCACCATGGGTCCAGACTGCCACGTCCGGTGCCCTCCACTCCCCCGGGGGCGTGGGACATCGGGCCGAGGGAGAGGATGGCCCGGTGACCGATCCGTTGCTTTCTCCGGACCAGATCGAGGGATTGCGCACCGCGCTGCGGGACGCGAACTTCACCCCGCGCGGGGTGGCGGACCGCCTGGGCGAGACCGCGAGCTCGGCGCTGGGCCGCGGCGAGCTCCTCGCCGTACGGCACCAGCTCCGCGAGCGCGGCGGAGACGACCCGCTGGGCACGCTGATCGACCTGTTCCCCACCGGCGGCACCGTCGCCGAGAAAGCCGCCGACGCAGCCTTCGGCGCGTTCGGCCTGGCGGGGGCGATCTCTACCGGTCTGGTAGAGAAGGTGGCGGACGGTGTGCGGGCGGCGATCGACCTCTCCCCGTACGGCGACGACGACGGCAACTGGTGGGTGCTCTCCGATCTCGGTTCGGACGTCCGGCCCGGGCCGGTGCGGACCGACCACGTGCTCGGAATCGGCGGCGCGTCGGTGACGCTGGCGCAGTCGACGGTGCGTCCGTCCGTGGGCTCCGCACTGGACCTGGGGACCGGTTGTGGCGTCCAGGCGCTGCACCTGTCCCGGCACGTCGACGCGGTCACTGTGACGGATCTCTCCGAGCGCGCGGTCCGGTTCGCGGTGACCAACGCGGCTCTGAACGGATTCACCTGGGAGGCAGTGCGCGGCGACCTGGCCGCGCCGGTGGCCGGGCGGCGATTCGACCTGGTGGTGAGCAACCCGCCGTTCGTTGTCGGGCCGTCGCGGTCGGGTCGTGACCGCATGGTCTACCGGGATTCCGGGCGGGTCGGCGACGGGATCTGTTCGGAGCTCGTGGCGGCGTTGCCGGGATTGCTGGCGCCCGGTGGGTACGGGCAGCTGCTCGCGAACTGGCTGCACATCGAGAGCGAGCCGTGGGAGGAGCGGGTCGGCGGCTGGCTGACGGCGACCGGCCTGGACGCCCACGCGGTGCAGCGGGAGGCGCTCGATCCGGCCGGGTACGTGGCGCTCTGGCTCCGCGACGCCGGTGAGCTGGTCGGCGCGGACGCCGAGCGGCGTACCGCGGAGTGGCTGGACTGGTTCACCGAGAACCGGGTGGAGGCGGTGGGCTTCGGCCTGATCAGCGTCCACGAGGCCGGGTCGGACCAGCCGGTGGTCCGGGTCGAGGAGGCGATGCAGGAGCACGACACGGTGCTGGGGCCCGAGGTCGAGGCCTGGTTCGAGCGGGTGGCGTTCGTCCGGGGCGCGGATCTGCTGCGTTCCCGGCTGGTGGCGGCGCCGTCCCTGCGGTTGCGGCAGACGGCCTCCCGGGGAGCCGAAGGCTGGGAGGTGGACCGGCAGGTGCTCGCGCTGGAGTCGGGCTGGCGCTGGTCGCAGGAGGTCGACCCGGTCACGGTCGCGCTGGTCGGCGGATGCGATGGGAGCGTGACGCTCGCCGACCAGCTGTCGGTGCTGGCGGCGGCGTACGACGCGGAGCCGGTGGCGCTGGCGACGGTCGCGATCCCGTTGGTCGGGCGGCTGGTGGAGCGGGGCATGTTGGTGCCGGCGACGGGTGTTGGGGCCGCTGGACCGCGGGCCGCGGCAGGCGGGGCGGGTGCCGCCGGTGCTGCGGGGGCCGCTCGGTGAGAGCGGTCGTGCAGACCGTCGCGGAGGCGTCGGTCACGGTCGACGGCGAGGTGGTCGGGGCGATCGAGTCCGGGCTCCTGGTCCTGGTCGGAGTCGCGCGCACCGATACGCCGGAGCAGGCGGCGCTGCTCGCCCGGAAGGTATACGAACTGCGCATCCTGGACGACGAGCGGTCGGCGTCCGATATCGGCGCGCCGCTCCTGGTGGTCAGCCAGTTCACGCTCTACGCCGACACCCGGAAGGGGCGGCGGCCGTCCTGGCTGGCGGCGGCACCGGCGGACCAGGCGGAGCCGCTGGTGGACGCGGTGGTCGCGGCCTTGCGCGAGCGTGGCGCGACGGTGGAGACCGGACGGTTCCGGACCCACATGCTGGTGTCGTCGGTGAACGTCGGGCCGCAGACGATCCTGCTGGAGGTCTGAGGAGCGGGAAGCCGGGCGCGCGCGTCGGATGGCGATGGCGCGGCGCGCACGACGCGTCGCGCGCGGGCGTAACGGGGTCGCACCTTAAGGCTGGTTAAGACCGTAACGAAGCCCAGTTAAGGCCCGACTCACCGATTCGGCCACTCGTGTGACCCCTGACTTCTTTTGCGCCGCCGTAGCGTTTACCGTGCCGAATCATGGACGACGTGACGCTTGTTGCAGCGGTCCAGCGCGGAAACGAGGAAGCGCTGGCCGATCTGTTCGAGGAGTGTCACGGCTGGACGTACTCGACCTGCCTCAATGCGCTCCGCGACCCGGACGCAGCCGAAGAGGCGACCGCCCGCGTGTTCGAGGTGGCGGTCCGGTCACGTCTGGTCGGTGCCCGCACGTTACGAGCGGCGATGATCCGGCTGATCTACGACGCCTGCATCGAGGTCGAGCACGAGCTGCTCCGCCGTGAGTCGGTGGGGCTGGGGTGGCTCCGACGCAAGGGCGAGCAGCCGCCGGCCGCACCGGACCCGAAGGACCTGCGGCTGGTCGCGTGGCGCGCAGCCGGTGACCTGACCGGTCCGGACCGGATCCTGTTCGCGCTCGCGGCAGCCGCCGAGCTGTCCACCGACGCGATCGCGACGGCGGTCGAGCCGGACAAGCCCGCGGCGATCGAGAAGCGCCTGAGCGTGATCCGCGACCACGTCGTCGCGGACGTCATCGCGGCCCGCTCCCTGGACGACTGCCCCGACCTGCGCGACACGCTCCGGTACGCGGCGAAGGAGCCGGACCACGCGGCCCGGAAGAAGGTCCACGCGCACCGCGCGGGCAAGGGCAAGGTGCCGCCGTGCGCGAAGTGCACGACGACCTACGACCGGTGGCCGCTGGCGGCGCTCGCGGCCCTGCTGCCGCTGACCGCGGTGCCCGCGGGACTCAACGACCGGCTGCTCGACCGGATGGAGCTGGCGCTGCGGGCGGGGCTCGCCGCCGGCACCGACCGGGTGCGGGCGGTGACCGGCTCGTACGCGGTCATCGACGGCGCGACCGCGGAGATCGTCACGCCGCGCCGCCCGCCGGTGAGCACGCCGCCGCCCCGACCGTCGGCCGCGCGGCCGACGAGCGGGCGCACGACCCCGGGACGGCCGACGCCGCCGCACTCCCAGTCGACACACCACTACGCGTCGGCATCCCACTCCGAATCGGCACCGCGCCCCGCGTCGGCACCGCACTCCCAGTCGGCACCGCGCCCCGCGTCGGCACCGCACTCCCAGTCGGCACCGCCCTCCCAGTCGGCACCGTCCTCCGAGAGCTCCGCGTCCGCGGACCGGTTGGCGGGAGCCGGTACCGCTACCGCTACCGCGACGATGCCGCGGCCGGAGCCCACCGCCCCCGCGTCCGAGGCGTGGGACGACGACCCGACCCAGGTCCTGCCGACCGCCCCGCCCGAGACCGCAGCGGCCCACGCGTCCGAGGCTCCTGGAGAACCCGAAGCACCCGCGAGCTCCGCCCCCGCCGGAGACGTGAACGCAGCCGACCCGAACGAAGCGTCCACGGAGGCCCCCGACGATTCGGGAGCCGGCCGCGGCACCAGGCGGTACCGCCCGTTCGCCACCACCGCCACGATCGCCGTCACCGTCCTGGTTCTCGGCGCGGCCGGTGCACTCGCGCTGGCCACCCACCGCACCCCCACCCAGACCACGGAGAGCCTCGCCGTCGGCCCGACCGCGCCGACGCTCCCGGACGAGTCGCCCGCCTCGGACCTGACGACCCCGCGTCCGTCGCCGAGCACGCGGGTCTCCGGCCCGTCCGCGACGTCCGACCGCGAGAAGCCGGGCGCACGGACGTCGCCCTCCACATCCGCGCGGTCGTCGATCCGGCCGATCGCCGGTTCGGCCAAGCCGAAGCCATCAGCCGACCCGTTCCGGACCTTCGGCACGCTGACCGTGGTCAGCCCGGCGTACGGCAGCACCGTCTCGCTCTACGACACCGAGGCGCGGCTCGCGAGCGTGACGCTGTCGGTGGCCGTGCCGACCGGCTTCGACGCCGCGCTGCTGAACTCGACGCTGACCTGGTCCGGGTCGTACGTCCGCCAGCAGGAGACTCACTACGCGGACCTGGGCAGCGGGCAGGACCTCACGGTTGACCTCCAGGCCGCGCCGAGGTGCACGACGGCGTGGACGATCACCGCGACGCTGACACCGCCCTCCGGAACCCCGCAGTACGCGACCACCGAAGTGAAGATCACGACCTGCTGACGCGTACCTCCGGTCCGGGCCCGGAGCCCGAGGAACGCGGAGTGGTTGTCGCCGTTCCGGGTGGCCGCCCGGATGATTGCTGCGCTTTCGGTGCCATGGCACGGAAAGCGCGCCAGCCATCCCAGGCGTCACCCAGAAAACGCGACACCCACCAGGCGTCCTGTCCAGAAAGCACGACAACCACAGCAGACGTCACCCGGGAAGCGCAGCAACCACCGCGGCGTCACCCAGAAAGCGCAACAACCACCGCAAGCGTCGCCCAGAAAGCGCAACAACCACCGCAAGCGTCGCCCGGAAAGCGCGACAACCAACCGACGGCGGTTACGCGAGCTCTCCGCGGCGAAGCGGGCGCGTCAGGCGACCGCGAGCGGCAGCGCGAACGCCCAGAACGGGGAGGTGGCCGTCACCGCGGCGGCCGCGTAGGACAGCGTCCGCAGCCACCAGGACGGCGCGGGCGGCTCCAGGAGCCGCCGCACCCGCGGCAACACCGCGAGATCCGTCGATCCCAGTGCCCCGGACGGCGCCACGCCGCTCGCACCCGCCGCACCGACCCGGGCGAGCGCGGCGGCCAGCACCGCACGGTCCCGGCCCAGGCACGCCCGGTCGTCCGCGAGCATCTCGACGAGCTGCGCGACCGCCCGCCGCGTGCGCTGGGTACCGGCGAGCCCGAACATCGCTTCCGACCAGGCCGCGAACGGCAGCAGCAACAGGTCGTGCCGCTCGGCCAGGTGTGCGTGCTCGTGTGCGAGGACGGCGTCCAGCTCATCGGGCTCGAGCAGGGACAGCGCGCCGGTCGTGATGACGACCCGGGAACTCGGCCCGGGCAGGCAGTAGGCCGCCGCCGCGGGATGCTCGATCAGCCGGGCACCCGCGCCGGTGGCCCGGGCCGGGCTGACCCGGTTCGGCCACGGCGTGCTCACCAGGTCGACCAGCTCGCGCTGGCGCGCGCGGCACCGTGTCGCCCGCCAGGAGGACACCGCGGTCATCGTCAGCAGCCAGCCGAACAGCCCGATCGCCGCACCCAGCAGGAACAGGTGCACGACGTCGAGCCCACCGCTGAGGTCGCCGGAACGCCAGTACGCGGCCAGCGCACCCGGCAGCGACCCAGCCAGCGGCGCGAGTGCGGCCGCCAGGACCGCTCCCCCGGCAGCCAGCCCGGCGGCCAGGCCGAGCGCCTGCCAGAGCACGAGAACCGCGCGCGGCTCACGCTGGACCCACGCCGCACGGGACAGCGCGGCCGGCACCGGGCCGATCAGCAGGACGGCGACGATGCCGAGACCCGCAATCGTGGTCAGCACGGGGCGACCTAGCCGGCGGCCGGCGGCCGGTCGATGCGCGTAGTCACTTCCGCCTCCCTGGTGGCGAGCTGGGGAAAGTGCAGCACTACGCCGAGGCCTTGCCCGACCGGCGCAAGGCCTCGTCGAGCGCGCCGGAGAGGGCAGCGGCCTCCTCCGGGCTCACCCGACCAGCGAAGCGCACCAGCGCGGCGGTGCGGTCGGCGGCGTCGCCGAGCGCCTCGTCCATCAGCTCGGCGATGTAGTCCTCGCGAGTGGCGGTCGGGGTGTACGTGTGGGCCCATCGGTCACGGCATCGTTCGACGCGACCTTTCGATTCGAGGCGGGACAGCACGGTGAGCACCGTGGTCTTCGCCAGTTCGCGATTGGCCAGCGAATCGGCCACCTCGCGGGCCGTGCGTGGAGCGTCGGCGGACCAAAGGACCTCCATCACCGCTCGCTCCAACTCGCCCAACCGGGCCATTGGGGGTCTCCTTCCGCCACGACGGACGCATCTCCAGTCTACGGAACGTAGACGGGGATTGAGGAATCGTCCGAACGAGGGACCTGTCGAGCCCGAACGCGACCCACTGTCCGCAAACGCGCGTGGAGTTCCCGAAATCGCTGTCGGGTAGCCGACAGTAACCGCCGCGCCCGCCCCGCTGACGGCGTTCACCGATGTAGTGGCAGGTCACCGGCGCTGCTCTGGCCTGCGGATGCGGCCACCTCACACGGATCTCACATCGACCTCACCGCGGCTTCACGGCGAAAACGCGAGCCTGGTTTCCACGACGCACAGTACGCGGGGGAGTCCACCTCCCCCGCGCCACGAGGAGGCGAGCCGGGTGTCCGTTCCGCTCATGATCGAGGAAGCGTTCGACGTGTACCTCGTGCCCGGGGATGTCGACGCCGACAGCGCCGACGTCCGCCGCAGCGGTGACACTGCGACTGGGGAAGACGACGCCGTCTCCCAGTCCCGCATCGACGGGGCAGAAGACGAGCCAGAGACCCCTCGGCGCACCCGCGGTAGCCGCGGCGCCGACGACTCGACCGGGCGCGGCGTCTCCGCCGACCTGGTCCGCGCTTACCTGAACGGGATCGGCAAGACCAAGCTGCTGACCGCCGTCGAGGAGGTCGACCTGGCCAAGCGCATCGAGGCCGGGCTCTTCGCCGGCCAGGCGCTGGAGGATCCCGCCCGCGTGCTGAGCGCCGACGACCGGGTCGACCTGGCCGAGGTCGCCCGCGACGGCGTCGCCGCGAAGAACCACCTGCTCGAGGCGAACCTGCGCCTGGTCGTCAGCGTGGCCAAGCGGTACACCGGCCGGGGCATGTCGCTGCTCGACCTGATCCAGGAGGGCAACCTCGGCCTGATCCGCGCGGTGGAGAAGTTCGACTACACCAAGGGCTTCAAGTTCTCGACCTACGCCACCTGGTGGATCCGGCAGGCGATCACCCGGGCGATGGCCGACCAGTCCCGCACGATCCGGCTGCCCGTCCACCTGGTCGAGCAGATCAACCGGCTGGTCCGCGCCCGTCGCGACCTGTCGATCTCGCTGGGCCGCGAGCCCTCGCCGGCCGAGCTCGCCACCGAGCTGGGCATCGAGCCGTTCCGCGTCGTGGAGCTGCTCGGCTACGACCGCGAGCCGGTGAGCCTCGACCAGACCGTCGGCGACGACGGCGAAAGCCAGCTCGGTGACTTCATCGCCGACGCCGACCCGATGAGCCCGGCCGACAACGTCTCGTACGCGCTGCTCAAGGCCGAGGTCAACAAGGTGCTGGCGACGCTCTCCGACCGCGAGCGCGAGGTGATCCGGCTCCGCTTCGGCCTCGACGACGGCCGCCAGCGCACGCTCGACGAGATCGGCCGCGACTTCGGGCTCTCCCGCGAGCGCATCCGGCAGATCGAGAAGGGCACGATGGCGAAGCTGCGCGACCCGCTGCGGGCCGAGCCGCTCCGCGCGTACGTGAGCTAACCCCGCGGTGGTTGAGGCCGGGCCTTCGGGCCCGGCTTCTTCATTTTCACGCGTGCTCGCGCACCACCGCCGGACAGTGGCCACCGCAAGGCGCACCCGCGGGACACGCCGGGGGCGGCGCCGCGGAGTCTCCCGGTGCGTGCCGGGTGCGGATGCGGAACTTCCCGGAGCGCGCGGCGTGGGAACACAGAACCTCGCCGTGCCGGCAGGGCGGAGGCGCGGAAGCGCGGGGACGCGGAAGCGCGGGGACACGGAAGCGCGGAAGCGCGGGGACGCGGAAGCGCGGGGACGCGGGGACGCGGAAGCGCGGGGACGCGGGGACGCGGAAGCGCGGAAGCGCGGAAGCGCGGAAGCGCGGAAGCGCGGAATCTTGCGGGACGCGCCGAGGAGGGGCGTGGGCTTCGGGGGACGTGCCCGGATGGGCGTCGCCGTTCTCCAGGCAAGCGCCGCGGTGGATGTCGCCGTTCACGGTGAACGCCGCGGTGGGTGTCGCCGCTTCCGCGCCCAGGCGCGGGGAGCGCCACAACCATGCTCGGGTGACTCGGAGAGCGCGACAGCCATGTCCGGCGCGACGCCGGAGCCGGGCAGCGCGCCCGCGCCGGCCGGTGCGCCCGCGCCGGCCGCTGCCGCGAGCCAGCGTGGGCGCAGTACGGAACGCCGGAACGTGGCTCTCCCCGGAGGGGGCGGGCGGTGGGACGTCGGTCTCACCTGATGAAAGTCGGATCCTGCACGTCATGACGTGCAGGATCCGACTTTCATCCGCCGGCCGGAATCAGGTGTTCCCGTCACTGGCGACACCACCCCCCATACCGGCGTCCCGTCCTAGCGGGAGTCGGCCCAGCATTCGCGGAAATCGGACCTCCGACAGCAACGAGCTCCCATAACCCGAGACGCGTCCCATCAACTGGGACCAGCCCCCTGGCTCAACCAGGCCGCCGCGGATCGCACCCCCCGCTATGACGCGGAAGGCACGCCAGCCATCCCCAGCAGGCACCCGGAAACGGCGCCAACACCACCACGCCAGGCGCCCGGAAACGGCGCCCACCACGCATGCACCGCAGGCAGAAGAAACTCGCCGCCCGAGCGGCCGGACACTCGCTGCGCGTTTCGGCGACGTACGAGTGCCCGGAACGCCCAGCGCTCCACGGTGTACACCTCGTCGAACCGGTCGCGAGGGCACGTAGGGTCGAATCATGGACCCGGCCGGCGAGACAGCGGCGGCGCTCACGCCGACCGGGGTGCCCGACCCGGACCGCACGACGCGGCCGGACCGGGCAGCGCGCCGGGCCCGCATCGCCACGTTCTACACGTTCGGCGCGAACGGCGCACTGTACGGCGCCTGGGTGCCGTGGATCCCCGAGCTGAAGGCCGACCTGCGGCTCTCCGCCGGCGTACTCGGGTTGGCGCTGCTCGGAGTCGCGATCGGATCGATGGTCTCGCTGCCGCTGGGTGGCGCCGCCGCGGTCCGGTTCGGCAGCCCGCGGGCGGTGCGCGCCGCGTTCGTCGCGACGTGCGCTCTGGCGGTGCTCCCCGGGCTGGCGGCCAACGGCGTCTCGCTGTTCGTCGCGCTGTTCGTCTGGGGCCTCGCGGTCGGCGCCTGCGACGTGACGATGAACGTCCAGGCGGTGAGCGTCGAGCGTCGGTACGGCCGTTCGGTGCTGTCGGGCTTCCACGCGATGCTGAGCCTGGGCGCGCTGGTCGGCGCCGGGCTCGGCAGCCTGGGGGCCGCGTGGTCGATGCCGGTGTCGACGCACATGGGGCTCGTCGCGGCGATCCTGCTGGCCGGATGGCTGCCGGTGAGCCGCTGGTTCGTCCCCGACTGGGTCGACGAGGACGCGGAGACCCCGCCGCTGTTCGCCCGGCCGAGCGGACGGTTGCTCGCGCTCGGCGCGGTGGGATTCATCGTCCTGAGCAGCGAGGGCGCCGTCGGCGACTGGAGCGGCGTCTACCTGCGGGAGAACCTCGCGGTGGACGTCGGCGCCGCAGGCCTCGGATTCGTCGCGTTCAGCGCGACGATGACGGTCGGGCGACTACTCGGGGATCGCGTGTTGACCCGCGTCGGGGCGCGCCGGGCCATGCAGTGGCTCTGCGCGCTGGCCGCGATCGGGCTGGGCGGCGGGCTGCTCACCGGGGAGCCGGCCGGCACCGTGGTCGGCTTCGCCGTGCTCGGGTTCGGACTCTCGTGCACGTTCCCGGCGCTGGTGTCGACGGCCGGTAGCGGGAGCGCGCACCCCGGCGCGGCGATCGCGGCGGTCACCACGTGCGGATACGTGGGGTTCCTGGTCGGGCCGCCGGGGATCGGGGCGCTCACCGAACTCGTCGGGCTGCGGCTCGCGCTCGGCGTGCTGCCTGCCCTGCTCCTCGTCGCGCTGGCGCTCGTCACGTTGTCCGTGCCGCGCCGTCCCTGACCCAGGCCGCACCAGACGGGCTCAGCACAGGCACCGCACGGGCTCAACGCAGGCGCCAGACGGGCTCAGCACAAGCGCTGGGCGGGCTCAGCACAAGCGGCGGGCGGACTCAGCACAAG
>NZ_BAAAYN010000003.1:0-19940 GCF_039536245.1 Cryptosporangium minutisporangium
CCCACCGCCCTAACCACAGGCCGGAAGCAGCCGAGCGGCGCGCCCGCTCGGCGCGCCGGCATGTCCAGCAGCTGGTCGCGGCGCAGCCCAGTCCGGGTGCGGCCCGCTTCGGCCCGTCCGGCGCGGCGCGGTCCGCCTCGGTCCCCCGGCTGGCGCCTCGGGTCCCGCCCGGCTGACGCCGCGGACCGTCCGGTTGGCGGCCCCGTGCACCGTCCGACCGGCGGCCCCGCCGGCGCGGGGAGTGTCCGTTTTCGGTGTAACTGGCCTGGTCGGCTAGTTAGTGGCGTTGGCGGTGATCCGGCCTTCGAAGGTGATCGCGAAGCCGCCGCGGGTTCGCCGCCGCACTGGCGACGAGAGAACTCGCTGGGGCATGCGGCGGTGGCGGCATGACTGGCGCGCAAGGTCCGTGCGGTCATGCCCGAGCGGGTGTCCCGGGCGGAGGCGATCTTGTTTCCGTGGCTCTGCGATTTCCACCACCACCGGGACCAACCCGCCCGCTGACCGACCGGGACACGGCCGGTCGGTCAGCGGCATGCGTGGCGATTCGCGGACAGTACGTGGGACAGGCTCAGCTGCCGAGCTTCGCCACCTCGGTGTCGACATCGATCTTGCCGCTGCCGACGTCCTTGATGAACGTCTCCAGGGCGGTGTTCTGCGCCGGGGTGCCACCGCAGATCTTCACGGTCGGGACCGGGTCCTTGCCGAGGTGCCATTCGCGGGCGACGCCCATCTTCAGCTCGCCGTCGGCGAAGTCCTGCAGGCCTGCGGCGAAGTACTCACCCGGGTCGAAGATCGAGGAGACCTGGAACTTCGGACTGGTCGAATCGCATCGGTCGGTGCCGGGCGTCGAGAGGATGAGGTCCTTGGTGTTGCCGAACTTCGCCACCTCGTCGGTCGCGCCGCCCAGGTAGGGGTAGAGCGCTTTGACGCCCTGGTTTACCTGGGCCTGCGCGGCTTCCTTGGCTTTGCCGGAGTCGTTGAAGTCGCCGGTGTACGTGGTGACCAGCGTGGCCTCCGGGATGACCGTGCGGATGCCGGCCTTGAACGCCTTGGCAGCCTGGACGGAGAAGTCAGCCTCAGGACCGGTGACGTACCCGGCCTTGGTGTAGCCCTTCTCCTTCATCAGCAGGCCGTTGGCGTAGCCGGTGGCGAAGATGACCTCGTTGATGAAGTCCCGGGAGATCGTGATCTTCGGTGTCTGCTCGAGGTCCTGCTGCGCGGGGACGTACCACGCCGTCTTCCCGCAGACCGTCTCCTCGGACGCCCCGAGCGCGTCCTTCAGCTCGCTGGCCCCGAGTGCGACCATGTCGACCTTCTGGCGACAGAGGTTGCGGGCCTGGTTGAGTGCGTCGGCCTGGTTGACCGAGCCGACCTTGATCAGCTGCCAGCCCTGCTTGTCGGTGAACGCCTGCGCCTTGGTGACGAAGCTTTCGTAGTAGCCGTTGTCGTTGAGGTCGCCGGGGCTGAGTACGCCGATGATGACCTTGCCGTCGCCGTTGACGTCCGGGCCGGCGGCGTCGCCCGCGGTGGACGACGGGGAGGTAGTGGCGGCGGTGTCGTTCGGCGTGGTGCAGCCCGCGAGCGGCACGACGAGACAGACCGCAACGGCGGCCGTCCGCAGGGAGAGGCGTCTCATTACTGCTCCATGGGGGTTGAGGAGAGCTCCGCGAATCGATTGACGTGGGGGAGCGTCCGCAGCCGTCGGGTCGCGGAGCTGGTGTCCACGCCACGTCCTCGCTGATCAGCGAGAGCCCAGATCGGGGTTCCGCGGTCAGGCCAGCGTCACCTCGGGATATTCCAACCGCGTTTCTCTTGAGTCAAGAGACGATGTCGCGCAATGCGAAACGCGAAGCGGAGTATTCAGCACTTATCCGGCCCGATTGTCGCGCATCGCAGTATGGCGTCGCGCATTCCGTTGACACGCCGTCGATTCGCTGCCTACTCTCGCCGCGACGCGAGTAGGCAACAGACTCGCCCGTCCGCGGCGTCCACAGGGTCCACTGTGGCGGCGCACTCCCCGTTGCAGGCCGGTTCGGCGTGCAACCGCTCCGGCATCGAATCGGAGCGAACGGAGCGGATGATGCGAGCGGTTCGTCACCACGTCCATGGCGGTCCCGAAACCCTGGTTGTCGACGACCTTCCCGTGCCCGAACCGGGTCCCGGTGAGGCTCTGATCCGCGTCGAGGCGTGCTCGCTGAATCACCTCGATGTACTGCAGCGGCGTGGACCGGCGTTGATCCCGGGATTTCGGCTTCCGCACACGGCGGGAATGGACGTCGCCGGCGTAGTTGAAGCACTCGGTGTTGAGGCACGCGGTGGCGAGGCGGTGCGCGAGCCCAGCTCCGCGCCTGCTGTCGTCCCCGGCACGCGCGTCGTGGTGAATCCGGCGGTGCCGTGCGACGCCTGTCCGACCTGTCGCTCCGGTCACGACGGTCACTGCCCGAACGCCGCCGTCATCGGCGGAACCCTCCCGGGTGGATACGCCGACTACGTCGTCGCGCCGGTGGCGAACCTGCATCCGGTTCCGGAGGGCCGCGACCTGGTGGAAGCGGCCGTGCTGCCGACGATCTGGATGACCGCACACCACGCGTTACACGTGACCGGCCGAGCCGCTGCGGGCGAGACGGTCCTCATCCACGCCGGGAGCAGCGGCGTGAGCACCGCGGCGATCCAGCTCGCCTGCGCGGCCGGCCTTCGAGTCATCTCGACGGTGGGACGGCCGGAGAAGGCGGACTACGTCCGCGGGCTCGGTGCCGAGGTCGTGATCGACACGTCCAGTGAGGACGTCGTAGCGGTGGTGCGCGAGGCGACCGGCGGGCGTGGCGTCGACCTCGTGCTCGACCACGTCGGTCCGGCGACCTGGGCCGTCGGCGTCTACAGTCTCGCGCCGCGCGGTCGGCTGGTGTTCTTCGGGAACACGACGGGCAATGTCGTCGAGACCGACATCGTGTACGCCTACCACTTCGGCCTGCAGCTGCTGGGGTCCGACCCGTACGACCGCGCGGAGTTCGCGCCCGTGCTCGATCGCTATTGGAACAGCGATTTCACGACGCCGATCGACAGTGAGTTCGCGCTGACCGACGCCCGCGCGGCGCAGGAACATCTGGAGTCGCGCCGCGCCACCGGCAAGATCGTGCTGCGGCCATGACCGAGCGTTCGCGCGAGGTCCAGCAAGCGGAGTCGGGCCCCGCTCCGGTGTGGGACGTGATCAACGGCTTCGCGGCCTACTGGGCGCTGCACGCCGCGATCGATCTCGGCCTCTTCGCACAGCTGGCAGACGGCCCGGCTACCGGTACCGAACTCGCGGACGCGCTCGGCGTCCACGACCCGGCCGACCTGACGCTGCTCGCACAGCTGCTCGCGGCCAAGGGGTTGCTCGAGACCGACGGCGAGCGGTGGCGCAACTCCGTGGTGTCGGAGCGCTTCCTCGTGCCGTCCTCGCCGCAGACCATGGTCGAGCTGGTCCGGCACTCTCCCGGGCCGCAGGTGGGGTGGCCCGCTCTCGCCGCCACCCTGCGGAAGGGACGTCCGGCCCGGCAGGTGTCCGACGCCCTGAACGCGCTCTATCCGGAGCTGGTCGCGGCGACCGCCGCGACGCAGGCCGCCGTCGCGAGCGGTGTCGCGACCGAGCTGCGCACCAGCGGCCGCTGGGACGGCACCGGACTGATCGTCGACCTCGGCTGCGGATCGGGCGCCTGGCTGCACCGCCTGCTCGAGGCCGCCCCGCACGCGAAAGCGCTCGGAGTCGACCTGCCGCACGTGTTGCCCGCCGCCCGTGATCGGCTCGCCGGTCGCGACGTCACGCTGGTCGGGGGCGACTACCTCGACGTCGACCTCCCACCGCGCGGAGCGTCCGTCGTGATCCTGGCCCACGTGCTGCGCGCCGAATCCGCCCCGCGAGCCGAGGCGCTCGTCGGCCGCGCCCTGGACCTGTTGGCCGAGGACGGCGTGCTCCTCGTCGCCGACTACTTCCGCCCGCCGGACGGTGCACCGACCGACACCTACGCATCCGCCGCCCACGACCTCACGCTCGCCTTGACCATGCGCGCCTCGACGCTCGGCCGCGGGCTGAGCGAGCCGACCCTCGCCGCTTGGTGCGCCGTCCGCGGAGCCGGCACCAGCGCGGTCGTGGAGCCGGTGCCCCGCCAACGCGTCCACCTCATCACGCTTTCGGAGGTACCCGATGACCGATCTTGAACGTGCCGACACGCTAATCGTCCAGACGACCGTCGTCAGCATGAACGACGAGCGCCAGGTGATCACCGACGCCGCGGTAGCGATCAAAGACGGCCAGATCGCGGCCGTCGGCAAGACGGCCGACGTGGAGGCGGCGTGGCGCACTGAAAGCACTGCCGACGTCGTCGACGGACGCCGCTTCGTCGTGACCCCGGGCCTGATCAACACGCACGTCCACGCGACCGGCGAGCCGCTGACCCGGGGCTTCGTGCCGGACGACACCCCGTTCATCGAGAATGTCTTCGAGTGGCTCACACCGATCCACACCTACTACTCCGAGGAGGACGAGCACATCTCGGCGCAGCTCGCCGCGCTCGAGATGCTCAAGTCGGGTACCACGACGTTCCTCGAAGCGGGCACCGTGCGCTTCATCGACCCCGTCGTGGAGGGCCTCGGCGAGATCGGGATCCGGGCCCGGGTCGGCCCCTGGGCGTGGGATCTCGTCCAGGACTACGACGTGCTGCGGATGGACACCGACACCGCCATCGCGACGCTCGAAGACTCGATGAACCGGCATGCGTCGAGCTACGACGGACGGATCCAGGCCTGGCCGATCATCATCGGGCACACCTGCTGCAGCGACGAGCTGTGGCAGGCCGCGAAACAACTCTCGGTACAGCACGGCACCGGGCTGAGCTTCCACATGTCGCCGGCGGCGATGGATCCCGAGGGCTTCCTGGCGAAGTTCGGGCAGCGGCCGATGGTGCACTTGGCGGAGCTCGGCGTCCTCGGTGACAACGTCATCCTCACCCACGCCGTTCACGTCGACGACGAAGAGATCGCGCTGCTGGCCAGCACCGGCACGAGCGTCTCGCACTGCCCGACGACCGCCCTCAAGGTCTCCTACGGCGTGACGCAGATCGGCAAGTTCCCGGAGATGGCGGCGGCCGGCATCAACGTCGCCATCGGCACCGACGGCAACAACGCCTCGAACTACCACGACCTGATGCGCGCGACGTATCTTGTGGCGGGCCTGTTCAAGGACGCGCGGCGCGACGCCACCATGTTCCCCGCGGAGACGGCCTTCGCGATGGCGACGCGCAACGGCGCCCGCGGCCTGCAGGAAGCCGACCGGCTCGGCTCGATCGAGGTCGGCAAGCAGGCCGACCTCGTGCTGCACGACACCGATCGTCCGGAGTGGCGTCCGCTGCACAACGTCGCGAACCAGCTGGTCTGGTCGGCCGACGGCCGCGGCGTGCACACCGTCTTCGTCGGCGGGCGCCGCGTCGTCGAGAACTACCGCTGCACGACGCTCGACGAGTTCGACCTGCTCGAGCGCGCTCAGAAGGCCGGCGACGGAATTCGTCGCCGTTCCGGACTCCCCGACCGGGCCAAGTGGCCCACCATCTGAAAGGAACCAGTCATGGCTGAACTGACCGAACCGCGCTGGACCCACGTCGCCCTGCCCGTCACCGACCTGGAGCGCTCGATCGAGTTCTACACCACGGTCACCCCGCTGGTGCTGGTCACCCGCAACGTGGACGACAACGGGCAGGGCGCTTGGCTGTCGAACAAGAATCAGGTCGACTCGCCGTTCGTGCTCGTGCTGGCCGAGTTCAAGCCGGAGATCGGAAAGAACTTCGGCATCGAGCCCGGACAGAAGGCGACGACGCTCGCGCCGTTCGCGCACATCGGCATCGAGATGCCGAACCGGGAGGACATCGACCGGATCGCCGACAAGGCGCGGGAGGCCGGCGCGCTCCGCTGGGAGCCGCGGGACATGGCCGCGCACATCGGATACATCTGCGCGGTGAACGACCCCGACGGCAACACCATCGAGTTCTCGCACAACCAGAAGGTGTTCTCGACGATCCAGGAGCTCTGGGGCTGAGGGCCCGCGACCGCCGGTCACCGCCCGGCACCCCCGCGGGGGTGCCGGGCCGCGCCGCGCCCCGCCGTGACCCGGGCGGCCTACCGGAGATCGTGGCCGGTCGCCTCCACCGAGTACTGCCACAGTCGCTCCGCCTCGGCGTCCTCGTGGGGATACGGCTCGGCCTCGCCGCAGTCGACGCAGTAGGCGCCGCCCCTCGTCGCGCGCGTCGCCGCCCAGACGGGAGTTGCGGCGCCCTGCTCCGGGGTGCGGAACAGGCCCGGCACCGGTTCGCCGGCGGCGTCCAGCCAGCCCGCCGCGATCATCTCGTCCATCGGAAGGTGTCGCTGCAGCGGCGTCAGGATGTAGCCCGGGCTGGCGGAGAACGCGCGGACGCCGTGGGCCACGCCGAGCTGGTCGAGCCGGTGCGCGAAGAGCACGTTGGCGAGCTTGGACTGCCCGTAGGCGGCCCACTTGTCGTAGCCGCTCGCGAAATGCACGTCGTGCCAGCGGATGCGGTCGTCGGGCGCGCGTCCGGAGGCGACCGCGACCACCCGGGCCGTCGGCGCCGGTAGCAGCGCGGGCCACAGGGCGCAGACGAGCGCGAAGTGCCCCAGATGGTTGACCGCGAACTGAGCTTCCCAGCCCGGCCCGACACGCGTTTCGGGGCACGCCATGATCGCGGCGCCCGCCACGAGCAGATCCAGGGTTCCGTGTGACCGGACGTAGCTGTCGGCGAACGCGTCGACCGTGGCGAGGTCGGCGAGATCCATCGGGACGACGTCGGCCACCGGGCCGAGCGCACGGCGGGCCACGTCCGGGCGGCGGGCCGGGACGACGACCCGCGCACCGGCGCGGTGGAGCGCACGGCTGATCTCGAGGCCGATACCCGAGTAGCCACCGGTGACGACGGCGGTGCGGCCGGAGAGGTCGACGCCGTGCAGGACGTCGTCGGCGGTGGGCAACGTGGATGAGGAGGTCGTCATGGCGGCGGACGCTAGGTGCTAGACCGTGGTCTAGGTCAACTGGCTAGGGTCGGGCCATGACGTCCACGGGTCTGAGCATCGGCGAGGTCGCCCGGCGCACCGGGCTCAGCGTGCACGCCCTGCGCCTGTACGAGCGGGCGGGTGTGCTCACCGGCCCGGTGCAGCGCGACGCCGCGGGACGGCGCGTCTACCGCGAGTGGGACGTGGCGTGGCTCGGCAACTGCGTACTCTTTCGCGCCACGGGGATGCCGCTGGCCGCGCTCGCCGAACTGGCCCGGCTGGTCGGGGAAGGGCCCGGCAACGAAGCGGCTCGGCTGAAGCTGCTGCGCGCGCACCAGGAACGCGTCGCCGACCAGATGGCGCGGCTGACCGAGTGCCGCGTGCTGATCGACGCCAAGGTCACGGCGTACGAAGCGCACCTGGCGCACGGATCGTCGGGCGATCCCTGGCAGCCCGCACCGGCGGTCTGACCAGCGTCCCGGCGAGGCGGGACAGCCGGCGGGAGGGCCGGGCGACGGCCATCGCCGCGCCATCCGCCGGCCTGTGCTCACGCCGCGACGCGGATCCACCGCGCCGCCACCCGGCCGCGGGCGGCACCGGACGAAAAACTGGTTTCAGATTCTGCTTTCTGCCGGACGCCACCCGGGCGGCGCCCGTAGGCTCCGCAGCGACGGCAGAGTAGCCGCTCCTCGACGAGAGGTGGGTGCAGTCGCCCTATGGCCGAACCGCTGATCTCGGTGGGTCTACCCCCCAGTTCCCGCATCGTCGAGTACGCCCGGGCCGCCGAGCGGCTGGGCTACCACCGCGTCTGGGTGTTCGACTCGCCCGCCCTCTACGGCGACCTGTGGATCGCGCTGGCCCGCATCGCGGAAGGGACCGAGCGTATCCGGTTCGGCGCCGGCGTCGCGGTGCCCAGCCTGCGGCATCCGATGGTCACCGCGGCCGCGATCGCGACCGTCGAGGAGCTCGCGCCCGGTCGGCTGGTGACCGCGTTCGGCACCGGCTTCACCGCCCGGCGGACGCTCGGGCAGAAGGCGATGCGCTGGGCCGAGCTGGCCACCTACGTACGGCAGGTGCGGACGCTGCTCGACGGCGGCGTCACCGAGATCGATGGGCAGCCGTGCCAAATGCTGCACCCGCCGGGCTGGGCGCCGGAGCGGCCGATCCGGTCTCCGCTCTGGGCCGCGCCGGGTGGTCCGAAGGGGTTCGCGACCGCCCGGGAGCTGGACGTGGACGGCATCGCGCTGATGATGCCGCCGGGCGAGGACGTCAGCGAGTGGCCGGCCAGCGCGTTGCTGATCAACGGCACGGTGGTGCGACCGGGGGAGGACCACACGAGCCCTCGCCTGGTGGAGGCGGCCGGCCCGTGGTTCGCGACCGTGTTCCACGGCGTCTGGGAGCTGTTCCCGGACGCGCTGGACGGCGTGCCCGGGGGAGCGGCCTGGCGGGACGCGATGCTCGCGGCGCGGCCCGAGGCCGAGCGGCATCTGGCCGTGCACGAGGGGCACGGGATGGTCCTGACCGACCGGGATCGGGCCGCGATCGCGGAGGCGGGTCCGGCGATCCTGGGTGGCGGCTGGACCGGGGACGCCGCGGCGATCCGCGCACGGCTGCGCGAAGTGGGTGACACCGGGATCGGTGAGGTCATCTTCACCGCAGCCGGCCCCGACATCCTCGACGAGCTGGCGGCGTTCGCCGCCGCGACGGGCGCCTCCGCGAGCTCCGGCGAGCCCACCGATGCGCAAGCGCCCGCCGGTCGCTGACCGTGATGAGCACCGAGCCGGCTTCCGCGTCCGCGTATGTTGTAATGTATATTCTATGCAACAGGTGAGCGGGGTTGGAGAAGCCGAGCAGCTGACCGGCGGCCAGGCGCTGGCCGGGCAGCTCGTCGCCGAGGGCGTCGAGGTGGTCTTCGGCTTACCGGGTGACCAGCTGATGGCGGCCCTCGACGCGTTCGTCGACGCCCCGGAGCTGCGGTACGTCGTCACCCGGCACGAGCAGGCCACCACGTACATGGCCGACGGGTACGCCCGCACCTCCGGGCGGCCGGGGGTCGCGATGGTGGTTCCCGGCGTCGGCGTCTACAACGCCGCGACCGGGCTGGCGACGGCCTACGCTTGCTCGTCGCCGGTGCTGCTGCTGGCCGGTCAGGTCAACCGGGCCGGCATCGGCAAGGACCTGGGCCTGCTCCACGACGTCCACGACCAGCTGGAGATCGTCCGGCCGATCACGAAGTGGGCCCGGCGGATCACCGACGCGGGCGACGTCGCGGCCGGCGTCGCCGAGGCGTTCACCCGGATGACGTCGGGCCGGCCCCGCCCGGTGGAGGTGGAGATCCCACCCGAGACGTTCGCCGAGAAGACCACGGCCGGGGTCACCGCGCCGGTGCGGGTGCCGCGCCAGGCCGCCGCCGACACCCAGGTCGCCGCCGCGGCCGCGCTGCTGCGCACGGCGTCCGCCCCGGTGATCGTCGCCGGAGGCGGCGTCGTCCTCGGAGACGCGTCGGCCGCGCTGACCGCGGTCGCCGAACTCCTGCAGGCGCCGGTCGTCACCACCCGGGAGGGCAAGGGAGCGATCGACGACCGGCACCCGCTGTCGGTCGGCACCGCCTGGGTCAACCCGCGGATGCGCCCGGTGCTGGGCGTCGCGGACGTCGTGCTGGCGGTCGGCACCCGGGGCGCGGGCCTCGGGCTACAGGAGAACCAGCAGCTGATCCACGTCGACGTCGACGCCGCCCAGATCGGCCGGAACCACCCGGCGGCCGTGGCGGTCGCCGGGGACGCCGCGCTCACGCTGGAGGCGCTCGCCGGTCAGCTCCGCCGCCGGGACGACCGGACCGCGGAGATCCGGGCCATGCGGGCCACCGCCGAGCGAGAGCTCGCCGCCGTCGGCCCGCAGTGGGAGATGGTCCAGGCTCTGCGCCGGGGCATCCCGGAGGACGGCATCCTGGTCTGCGACACGACGAGCGTCGCCTACATGTGCCACATGGGCTACCCGGTGTACGCGCCGCGGACCTACCTCTCCACCTCCTACATGGGAACGCTCGGCTTCGGCTATCCGGCGTCGCTCGGCGTCAAGGTCGCCGCGCCGGACCGGCCGGTCGTCACCGTGACCGGCGACGGCGGGTTCCTGTTCGCGTCCAACGAGCTGGCGACCGCGGTGCAGCACGGCATCCACACGGTCACCGTGGTCTTCGACGACGGCGCGTACGGCAACTCCAACCGGGACCAGCGCGACCGGTTCGGTGGCCGAGAGTACGGCACGGTCCTGCGCAACCCCGACTGGGTCGCGCTCGCCCGGGCGTTCGGCGCCGACGGAATGGTGGTCCGCGACCTGGCCCACCTCCCCGGCGCGCTGACCGAAGCGCTCGCCACCGAGGCGTCGACGGTGATCGCGGTCCCGATGGACCGGCTGCCGTCCCCGTTCTGAGCACGGAGACGTTCTGAGCACGGAGAGAGGAGTCCGATGGCCGTCGACGTCGATCGGCACGAGCGTCTGGCCGCCGAGGTGCTACCGCAGACCGGCCTGCTCGTCGGCGACGCGTGGCTGCGCGCGGGCAGCGGCGGGGAGTACGTCCACGTCGACGCCGCGACCGGGCGTGGGCAGGCCACCGTGCCGCTGGCCGGCGCCGCCGAGGTCGACGCCGCGGTGGCGGCGGCACGGGACGCGTTCCCCCGCTGGCGCGGTCTCCGTCCGGACGAGCGCCGCACGTTACTGCTCCGGTTCGCCGGCCTGATCCGGGAGCGGGCCGAGACGATCGGCCAGGTCCTCACGCTGGAGTGCGGCTCACCGATCCTCGGCGCCACCGCGCTACCGGCGCGCGCGGCCGACTACCTCGAGTACTACGCCGGGCTGGCGGACAAGATCGAGGGCAGCGTGATCCCGATCTTCCCGGAGCGGGCGTTCGACTACACGCTGCCGGAGCCGTACGGCGTCATCGCGGTCGTCTCGACCTGGAACGGTGGGATCTCTGCGCTGGCCAGGAAGGCCGGAGCCGCGCTGGCCGCGGGCAACACGGTCGTCGCCAAGGCGATGGAGCTGGCCCCGTTCAGCGCGGTGATCTTCGGCGAGCTCGCCCTGGAGGCGGGTCTCCCGCCGGGCGTCGTCAACGTCCTGCCGGGCGGCGTCGAGGCGGGCCAGGCACTGGTAGCGCACCCCGGCATCGACAAGATCAGCTTCACCGGCGGCGTCGACGCCGCTCGCCAGATCCTGGTCGCCGCAGCTGCGCACATCACCCCGGTGGTGCTGGAGCTCGGCGGCAAGTCCGGCAACCTGGTCTTCCCCGACGCCGATCTGGACGCCGCCGGTGCGTTCGCCGGCGTCGCCTGCATGCGCAACTCCGGCCAAGGCTGCGTGATGCCGACCCGGCTGATCGTCCACTCGTCGATCCACGACCAGATCGTCGAGAAGGCGCTGGCCTCGATCGCCGCGATGCCGATCGGGGATCCACTGGACCCGGCGACCGCGTTCGGGCCGGTGGTGTCGTCGCGGCACGCGGACCGGATCCTCGGGATGGTGTCGGCGACCAAGGGTGAGCTGCTCACCGGTGGTCACCGGCTCGACGAACCCGGCTTCTACGTCGCGCCCACCGTCGTCGATCGGGTCGCGGTGGACGACCCGCTGGCGCAGGAGGAAGTGTTCGGCCCGGTCCTGACGGTGCTGACGTTCGACGACGAGGACGAGGCGATCGCGCTCGCCAACGCGACGCCGTACGGGCTGGCCGGGTACGTGCACACGACCGACCTAGCGCGCGCGCACCGCGTCGCCGCCGCGCTGGACGCCGGTTACATCTCGCTCAACGGGTTCGCGGCACTGCCCGCGGGCGCCCCGTTCGGCGGCTTCGGCCGCAGTGGTTACGGCAAGGAGGGCGGCCGCGAAGGGCTCGCCGAGTTCGTCCGTACGAAGAACGTGTACCTGCCGCTGTGAGGAAGCCATGACCGAGACCGTTCCCGTGGAACGCCTGCACACGCTGCTCGCCGACATCCTGGAAGGACTCGGCGCGAGCCGTGCCTACGCCGACACGGTGGCCACGCTGCTGGTCGAGGCCGACCTGCGGGGCGTCGACTCGCACGGGGCCCACCTGATCGCGCTCTACGCCCAGCGGGTGCGCAGCGGGCACATCGACCCGTCGGCCAAACCGCGGATCGTCGAGGACCACGGATCGACGCTGGTGCTCGACGCGGGCCTCGGTTTCGGGCAGATCGCCGGGCTCGCCGCCGTGCACCACGCGATCGACCTCTCCGAGGAGTACGGCGTGGCCGCGGTCGCGGTGCGCGAGGGCACCCACCTCGGCGCGCTCGCGGCCTACACCGAGCGGGTCGCCCGAGCCGGCCGCATCTGCCTCTGCTTCCAGAACGGGCCGACGTTCGTGCCCCCGTTCGGCGGCATCGACCAGCTGTTCTCCACCAACCCGCTGTCGTACGCGATCCCGACCGGCGAGGAGCCGACGATCGTGTTCGACATCGCCACGACCACGGTCGCGGGCAACAAGCTGCTGCTGGCTCAGAAACGCGGGGATTCCTCCATCCCGGAGGGCTGGGCGACGGACGTCAACGGCGTGCCGACGACGGACCCGGCCGCGGCGTCCGTCCGGCACCTGCAGTGGTTCGGCGGCCACAAGGGTTACGGGCTCGCGCTGCTGGTGGAGGTGCTCGCCGGCGTGCTGACCGGCAGCAGCTTCGGCCGCACCGAGCACACCCGGTCGTCCGCGCACGGCGCCGACCGGGTCGCCAAGGGCTTCCTGTTCCTCGCGGTCGACCCGGCGCGGTTCCTGCCGCTGGCCGACTTCCGCGCGCGGGTGGACACGCTGATCCGCGACGTCCGCGCGTCCCGGCCCGCCGAGGGCGTCGAGCGGGTGCTCGTGCCCGGCGAGCTGGAGCACGAGCGCAGGCAGCAGCGCCGCCGCGACGGCATTCCACTGCCGGACGCGCTCCGCGCCGAGCTCGACCGGTACGCGTCCGAGGTCGGCGTCCCGGGCCTCGCCGACCGTGCCGACGCAGCCCGTGCCGACGCAGCCCGTGCCGACGCAGCCCCTGCCGACGCAGCCCGTGCCGACGAAGGCCGCGCCGAGGAGCCGCGGGCCCGCGTCGAGGGAGACGACCGGACCGACCGCACCACGACCGCCCCGACGCCCTGAGAGGTCGAGATGTCAGACCGCTACGACTTCACCTACTTCCGGACCGAGCTCCGGCCGCCCGGCATCCTCTGGGTGACGCTCGACCGCCCGGAGCGTCGCAACGCGCTCACCCCGGAGATGCACGACGAGATCGCGCCGCTGTTCGCGCGGATCGCCACCGACCGCGAGGTGCGCGTCGTGGTGCTGACCGGCGCCGGGGACAAGGCGTTCTGCGTCGGGGCGGACTTCAGCGGCATGCAGGACAACCTGGACGCCGGCGCGTACGAGGACGGACACCCGGCGTTGATGCACGGGTCGGTGGCGGTCGTCCGCGGGCAGCTCGCGGTGCCGCAGCCGATGATCGCGGTGATCAACGGCGACGCGCTCGGCCTCGGCGCCACGATGGCCCTGTTCTGCGACATCACGCTGATGGCCGACGGTGCCCGGATCGGCGATCCGCACGTCAAGGCCGGCCTGGTCGCCGGCGACGGCGGCACCGTGCTGTGGCCGCTGATGCTCGGCCTCAACCGGGGCAAGGAGTACCTCTTCACCGGCGACCTGATGACCGCCGCGGAGGCCGCGGGCTACGGCCTGGTCAACCACGTCTACCCGGCGGCCGAGCTGACCGCCGAGGCCACCAAGCTCGCCGAGCGGATCGCGACCGGACCCGCCGTCGCGATCCAGTTCAACAAGCGGCTGGCCAACGCCGACCTCGTCGACCGGGTCAACCGGGTGCTGGACGCGTCGCTGGCGATGGAGGCGCTGACGTTCGAGACCGCGGACCACCGCGAAGCCGTCCGTGCCTTCTTGGAGAAGCGTCCCCCGAAGTTCGGGGAGTGAGCGTGGACCTCCGGCTCACCCCCGATCAGGAGACGCTGCGCGAGGCGTTCGGCGACCTGTTCGCCAAGGAAGCGACGCCCGCCCGGATCCGGGCCGCCGAGCCCGTCGGCCACGACGCGGAGCTCTGGCGCACGCTGGTGGCCGCTGGCGTCCCGCTGATGGGGGTGCCCGAGGCGCACGGTGGCGGCGGGGCGACGCTCGCCGACCTGGTCGTCGTCGTGCGCGAGGCCGGGCGTCGGCTGGCCCCGGTGCCGCTGGTGGAGGCGTGCGTCGCCGCGCGGCTGCTGAGCCGGGTTCCGGCCGGTGCCGCGCTACTGGAGCGGGTCGGCAGCGGTGCGGTGCTGCCGACCCTCGTACTGCACCCCGGGGCCGGCGAGGTCGCCCGGCTGGTGCCGGCCGGTGCCGTCGCCGACGCGGTGGTCGCGCTCCGCGGCGACGACCTGGTGCTGGTGGAGCGGGAGCCGGACGGCGTGGCGCCGCCCACCCTGGGCTGCCAGCCGCTCGCCGACGTGCCGCTCGCCGGAGCGACCGAGCTCGCGCAGGGTGCCGCGGCCCGCGACCTGCACGCCGCGGCGGTGACCGAGTGGACGCTGCTCACCGCCGCTCTACTGGACGGCCTGCGCGCCGAGGCGCTCCGGATCGCCGTCGAGTACGTCACCGAGCGGCACGCGTTCGGCGTCCCGATCGGCTGGTTCCAGACCGTGGCCCACCGGCTGGCGGACGCGGTGACCGCGGGCGAGGGCGCCGAGCTGCTCGTCCACGAGGCGGCGTGGGCGCTCGACGGCGACCGGCCCCGCGCCGCCGCCCTGGCGTCGATGGCGTTCCTGCACGCCGCCGCGGTGGCGTTCGAGACCGCCCGGGCCGGGCTGCAGTTCCACGGCGGCTACGGCTACACGCTGGAGTACGACATCCAGCTCTACCTGCGCCGGGCGAAGGCCTGGCCGCTGGCGGCGGGCGCGCCCCGTCACCTCTACCGGACCCTGGCCCGGGAGGTGTTCTGATGGACTTCACCCCGCACGACGCGCTCGCCGAACACCGGGACGCCGCCCGGCGGTGGGCGGCCGACCACCTGCGCCCCGAGTGGGTCGCCGACGAGCGCCTCGGTGGCCTCCACCATCACGCGGAGCTGCACCGGATCCTCGCCGCGCACGGTCTGCTGGCCGCCGGATGGCCGCCCGAGTACGGCGGGTCCGACGTCGACCAGGGTTTCGCGGACGCGGTGTTCGAGGAGATCCACGACTACGGCCTGGCGCAGGACGGCTGGATCACGACCTGGATGGTGCTGCACACGCTGCTGCGGACCGGCACCGAGGAGCAGAAGCGGACGATCGTCCCGGCGGCGCTGCGCGGCGAGGTGATCATCGCGCTGGGGTACACCGAGCCCGGCTGCGGCTCGGACATGGCCGCCGCGCGGACCCGCGCCGTCCGTGACGGTTCCGACTGGATCATCGACGGCGCCAAGATGTTCACCAGCACCGCCGACCAGGCGACCCACGTCTTCCTGCTCACCCGCACCGACCCGGACAAGCCGAAACACCGCGGGCTGACGTTCTTCCTGGTGCCGCTGGACGCGGACGGCGTCGAGATCCAGCCGGTGCACACGGTCGGCGGTCAGCGGACCAACGCCACGTTCTACTCAAGCGTACGGGTGTCGGACTCGGCGCGCGTCGGCGAGGTCGACGGCGGCTGGGACGTCGTCCGGATCGCGATGGTGTTCGAGCGCGGCACGCGCAACGGGAACCACCGGCCGGGCCTGCTCGACCGGGTCGCGGCCTGGGCGGGGGAAGCGGAGCTGCTGGACGATCCGGACGTGGCCGAGCAGCTGGCGCGCCTGGCCATCGACGAGGAGGTCGCGCGGCTGCTCACCGTCCGGGCGGAGTGGATTACCCGGGACGGCGGCCTGCCGGGCGTCGAGGGATCGATGGCCAAGCTATACACCAGCGAGGCGGCCCAGCGGCAGCACGCCGCGCTGCTCGACCTGATCGGGCCGGAGGCGGTCCTCGACCAGCGCGCGCCGGACGCGCCGCTCGCCGGGGAGGTCGAGTTCGCGTTCCGCAACAGCCTCGTCGACACGATCTACGGCGGCACCAGCGAGATCATGCGCGAGATCATCGCCGCCGGTCGCCTGGGACTGCCCCGTAGCCGTCCCACGCAGTAGCCCTCGACCACCCAAGGAGCGATGATGCTCGACCGCAGCATTCTCCCGCCGCACGCGGTGGCCCGGTGGGCCGCGCGGACCCCGGACACGGTGGCCGTCGCGCACGTGGACGGTCGCGGCCTCACCTACGCCCAGCTGCACGCGGATGCGCAGGCCTGGGCGGGCGCCCTGCGCGGGCTCGGCGTCGAGGCGGGGACGCACGTCGCGACGTTGCTGCCGAACGGGTTCCTCAGCCACCGGACGCTGCTGGCGCTCGGTTGGCTGCGGGCGGTGGAGGTGCCGCTGAACACCGCGTACGTCGGCGCGATCCTGCGGCACGCGCTCACGCTGTCCGAGGCCCGGTTCTTGCTCACGACGTCCGAGTTGCTGGCCCAGGTCCAGCCGCTGCTGACCGAGCTGCCCCACCTGCGCACGATCGTCCTGCTGGACGCTCCTGCCGGGGACCAGGCGGCGATTGTCGGGAAGACCACCTCTGAAACGACCGGGAGGGGTGGCCTTCCCGAAAACTCGCCGGAGGCGGTTGTGGTGGGGGGTGACGCGTTCGCGGCCGCGGCAGCGGCGCAGGCGGACGGAGCGTTCGACGGGCCGGACGTGTGGGACATCGCGTCGCTGCTGTTCACCTCCGGCACGACCGGTCCGTCGAAGGCCGTGATCACGCCTTGGGGGCTGGCTCTCCAGATGTGGTCGTGGGTGCCGGACGACACGATCGGCCCGGGGGAGGGGATCTACAACCCGCTCCCGCTGTTCCACAACTCGGGCCGCTCCGGTTTCGCGTACGCGATGAACCGCGGCGCCCGGTTCGTCATCCGCGACCGCTTCAGCGCGACGACGTTCTGGGACGACGTGCGGGCCGCCGACTGCCGGGCGGCGGCGCTGGTCGGCCCGATGACCGCGCTGCTCTGGGGCGCCTCGCCGGGGCCGGACGATGCGGACAACCCGCTGCGCAGCGTCATCCTCGGCCCGATGATCCCGGAGATGGAAGCGTTCGAGAAGCGTTTCGGCGTCCGGGTAGCGACCTGCTACGGCCAGACCGAGGTCGGCGCGCCGATCGTGTCGGGATGGGACCACGGGCCGTGGGAGGCCACCGGCCGGGCCCGGACCAGCTATCCGTGGCCGGAGATCCGGCTGGTGGACGCGCACGACGAGCCGGTCGGTGACGGTGAGGTCGGCGAACTGGTCGTGCGCAGCGCCGAGCCGTGGGCGCTCAACCTCGGCTACTACAACATGCCCGAGGAGTCGATGCGGGCCTGGCGCAACGGGTGGTTCCACACCGGCGACATGTTCCGTCGGGACGCCGAGGGCTGGTACACGTTCTTCGACCGGCGGAAGGACGTGCTGCGCCGCCGGGGGGAGAACATCTCCTCGTTCGAGGTCGAGCGCGGCGTCGGGGAGCACCCCGCCGTCGTCGAGTGCGTCGCCGTCGGGGTGCCCTCCGGCGTGGGCGACGACGAAGTGCTCGCCGCGGTGATCGTCAACGACCCGGCGTTCCAGCCCTCGGATCTGGTCACCTTCCTCACCGGACGGATGCCGGCGTTCATGATCCCGCGCTACGTCCGGGTGCTGGACGACTTCCCGCGGAACAGCACCACCGGGCGCGTCCGCAAGGACGAGTTGCGAGCCCTGGTCGTCGACGACCGCGGCTGGGACCGGCTCGGTGGTGCCTGATGCACCCGGACTCCCCGGCACCCGGTGGAAGCGTGGTCGGCTCGGACGCCTGGGGGCTGGGCGCGGACGTGGCGGCGTTCGGCGCGCGGGTGCGCGCCTTCCTGGACCGCGAGCTGGCTCCGGCGGCCGAGCAGGGGGATCCGCGTGATCTGACCGGTCTGTCCGAGGAGTTCGAGCGCGAGCTGTCGCGGCGGGCCGGCGCGGAAGGGCTGCTGGGCTCCGCGGTGGGGGAGGAGCACGGCGGTCCCGGCCGCACCGCGCGGCACCAGGCTGTCTTCGACTATCTCGCCGCTGCGCACGACGCCCCGCTGATCGACACCGCCCTGACGCTCGCCGGTCATCCGCTGCTGCACGACGGCAGCGCCGACCAGCAGGCCTACTTCCTGCCCCGGATGCTGCGCGGCGAGCTGCTGATGTGCGTCGCCTACACCGAGGCGGAGGCCGGCACCGACCTGCGAGCGATCACGACGACCGCGGCGCGCGACGGTGACGGCTACCGGCTCACCGGGACGAAGACGCTGGTCACCGGCGCGCACAAGGCCGATTGGTGCGTGACGATCGCCCGGACCGACGAACGTCCGGGGTCGATGACGATGTTCCTGGTCGAGCTGGCCGCGCCGGGCGTGACCGTCCGCCGCCGCCCGACGATGAACGGCTGGACGCTCGACGAGATCGACTTCGACGGCGTTCGGCTGGAGCTCGGCACCGTACTCGGGCAGCCGGGCGGCGCCTGGCGGCAGCTGATCGCGGCGGTGCAGTCCGAGCGGTCCGGGCTGTTCTACCTCGGCTTCGCCCGGCACGTCCTCGACCTGTTGATCAGCTACGTCCGCACGACCGAGCGGGACGGCCGCCCGCTCGCCGAGGATCCGCTCGTCCGAGAAGCGGTGGCCGCGCTGGAGATCGACGTCGAGGCGGGCTCGCTGCTCGCCGCCGGGGCGGTGGCAGAGCCTGGCTCGGTGCTCCCTTCGATGGCGAAGGTGTTCGGGACCGAGCTGCTGCAGCGGCTCGCCCAGACCGCCACCGAGATCGCCGGACACGCCGGAACGGTCTGGGCCGCACCGTACGGAGACGCACCACCGCACGGGGCCGCGGGCGGCCGGTTCGCCTGGGAGTACCTGGAGCGCGTTCACGGGACGATCGGCGCCGGAGCGAACGAGATCCTGCGCGACGGCATCGCGGAGTTCGGGCTCGGCCTGCCCCGGGAGCGGCGATGACCGCGCCGCCGCGGCCCGGCCCGAACGCCGTCTCCGCGCCGCCTCCGGCCGCCGAGGCGCTGGCGGTGCTGGACCGACCAGCGGATCCAGCCGCGATCCTCGCGCTCGCGGAGTCCGAGCCCGGCTACGACGTCGAATGGTGGCGGGACGCGCTACGCGCCGGACTGTTCTCCGGCGGGCTGCCGGGAGGAAGCGGCGGGTTCGCCGCCACGGTGGACCACCTCCGCCGGCTCGCCGGTGCGGCGGTGCCGTCCCCGGTCCACAACGGCCTGGTCCAGAGCGGGGCGCTGCTCGCCGCGCTGGGGGAGCGGGAGCACCTACGGATGTTGCTGGCCGGTGAGCGCCGGTACGCGTTCTGTCTCACCGAGCCGGACGGCGGCTCCGCGTCCGGCAGCGGGCGGACGCGCGCCGCGCCGGACGGACGGATCGATGGCGTGAAGTGCTACGTGCCCTACGCCGGGGACGCCGACGTGCTGCTCGTCGTCGCCCGTACCGAGCACGGGCCCGGGGTGTTCGCGGTCGACGCGACCACGCCGGGGGTCACGCTGGAGCCGATCCCGACGATCGGCCTCGACCGCCAGTGCGCGGTCCACTTCGACGCCGCGGCCGCGACACCGCTCGGCGGCGCGCTCTCCGGTGAGGCCGCGGCGGCACTGGACGCGGCGAGGGCCCGCGGTGTGCTCGCCCTCGCCGCGGACGCGCTCGGTGCCGCCGAGGCCGCGCTGCGGTACACCGTCGAGCGGGTCACCACCCGGGTCCAGCAGGGCAGTCCGCTCGGTGCCCGGCAGGCGGTCAAGCACCGCTGCGCGGACATGCTGCTCGACGTGACGCTGGTCCGCGGCGTGGCCGAGCGCGCCGCCCGGCTCGTCGACGAGCGTGCCCCGGCGGACGACGTCCGGCGGGCGGCGGCCGTCGC